>DATBWP010000139.1:0-3900 GCA_036514735.1 Anaerolineales bacterium | reverse complement strand
GTTCTGAAAGACGTAAGCCACCTGGCGCGCCAGGCTCTTGGCCGGCACGCGGTTCAGGTCTACCCCTTGCAAATAAACACAGCCGGCCGGCGGCATCAGCAATCCGATAAGATGCTTGGCCAGGGTGCTCTTGCCTGCCCCATTGGGACCCACGATAGCCAGGATCTCGCCGCGCTCGACGCGCAGGGAAACCTGGTGCAGGGCGGAGGTGCTGCCATAAGAGAAGGACAGGTTGCGCACCTCAAGGAGCAGAGCGGTTGCGGGCTCGGTGGTGCGAGGCGCAACGGCTGGCTGCTCAGCGGCAACAGGCGGAGTGGAGATCAGCGGCCCAAAGGCGCTTACTGCTTCGTCCAAGGTGATAGGGAACTTGGAGATGGTTACGCGGCGCTGGCGCAGGGCGTGTGCCAGCTGGCAGACTTGCGGCATCCAAACCCCAAGTCGCTTGAGTTCTGCGCCATGGTCTTCGAAGACCTGGCGCGGTTCGCCCTGGGTAAAGATACGGCCCTCGGCATCGAGCACCACCACGCGGTCCACCAGGTGCATGAGCTCATCCAGTTTGTGTTCGATCAGCACCAGGGTGTGTTGGCGGCGAGCTTTCAATTCCGCCAACAAAGCAAATACTTGCTGGGTGCCCACAGAATCCAAGTTGGCGGTGGGCTCATCGAACACCAGGACCTCGGGCTGCATGGCCAGCAAGGCTGCCAAAGCCACGCGCTGCTTTTCCCCCCCCGAAAGGGCGTAGACGGGGCGCAGGCGGGCGTGGGCCATGCCTACCTGGTTTAAGGCCTGCTCTATCCTGGCCTCCATCAAGGCCGGGTCTAAGCCCAAATTCTCAAGGCCGAAGACGATCTCGTCTTCCACTTTCAGCGTGGCGAACTGAGTGTCCGGATCCTGGAAGATGATGCCGACCTTCTGCGCCAGCTGAGACACGGGATGCTGCTGGGTATCCAGCCCCTCCACGCGGACCGTGCCGCTGAGGACCGTGCCGATCGAATGGGGGATCAGACCATTCAAGGCCAGCGCCAGGGTGCTCTTGCCGGAACCGGAGGAGCCCAGGACCAGCAGGGTCTCCCCTTTGCGCACCTGCAAAGACAGGTTGCGCAACGCAGGCTGCTTGCGCCCTGCGTATTTAACCGTCAGGGCATCAATGTCAATCATGGCCAGCCAGTTAACCGGGGAAAAAATATTTGTAATCTTGATAGAGGAAGATCAACAGGATGCTGACCATCACCACGGACAAAGCCAGGTAACGCCAGCGCCAGGAGGTGCCCCAAAGCTGCACCACGTTGAAGAGGATCAGCCCCAGGGCCAGCACGTCGATAGCCGCGGCAATGCCAGTGGAAAGCGCACCGCTGAAACCCAGGAAAGGCAGCGCAAAGGGGAGCAGCACGTATTGCAGGGTGCAGCGCACGGCAACAAACAGCAGATAGCCTCCGGTCAGGCGATCGCTGCGCGAGACCTGGGCGGGAAGCGGCGCGGCCAGCTCAGATTTCTTCAATGTTCGTGCGTCCTAACGCGGTGTTAGCCAGCACCCCGGTGCGCGCCACGGCATCGGCCAGCAGCTTGGCCAGCACGGCGCTCAGTCCAAAAGTCAGCGCGGAAACCAGCAGAGCCAGAACCAGGATGCCCAGTTCGAACTGGGTGGTGCGCAGCGAGGCCAAAATCAAAAGGAACTCCAGCAGCCCGCCGACAGCGCCAGCCAGAGCGAAGCGCCCGAGGCCAAAATTGCGGTAACGGGTGAAGAGCCAGGTGACCAGTTCGCCGATGACACCCGTGAGCAGGCCGACCATCAGCATGATGAAGCCATAGGCTGTGAACGGCATGGCGGCCAGGGCGCTGACCAGGCAAACCAGCAGGATGGAGCCGGGCTTGCGGATGACATAGGCGGCGAAGGCGGCCGGCAGAAAATACACGCCGCTGAGCAGCGAGCGGGCCAGGACACCCAAGCTCAACAAGGCGGCGTAGGCATAGGTAACGGGAATGAGCAAAACGCCAAAAGCCAGCCCGATCACGATCGTGACCATCAGGTCGCGTGTACTCCATTTGGCTGCAGAAGTCTTAGTCATCAAAATTCTCCTTGGTAAACAAGAGTTTTACCATTTATTCCCATTCAAGGAAACACCAATTTATCCGAGGGGCGGGCAAACCAAAAGATTGTTTGGTGTGGCAAGGCGCCAGATTGCAAAAAACTGCGACCAAGGGATAGAAAAATCAACGCGCGGGACTTCTTGGATGAATCGACAAGACGATTCCGGCGCGGATCTTAGAGGTGTGAAGACAAAATTTGATGATCGTTCGCGTCGCGAATCTTTTTGGAGGTTTGATTCAGCACAAAAAGTGGTTGTTGTGGAAGATTTTTATTGAAAAAAGTTTCGCGCCAGCCTGATTCCCAGTTTTGAAATTTTTCAACTGATTCAGACACCCTCAATCCCCATCAGGAGTTTTAAGGTTATGCTGTCTGAACCTCCAGACAAGGAACCCGGAGTGTCACATCCATTCCCTGTGGCGCTTACCAGGAGTGCCTCCCCCACCCGTGGCGGGGAAGAGCCCGAAATTATCTGACCCTGCGGCATGCTCTCCCGCGGCTCAAATCTTTAACAATCCACCACCTTAAAGAATGCGGTTTTTTTAGGCGCGCGTAGGGATTCCGCATTGCTTGGTTGGATGTTTTCGAATTACAATCGCCAGTCCCAGCAAGGTTTGTGCAACTAAAATCAGCTCTCGCTTAACCGAAACAGCTGAATAAACGGGCCGCAGGTCTGTCTCCAGGGTGGGACGATTTGCCCTATCAAATTCTTGCACAACCTGAACGGGAGGAGGACTCATCGATGAACGCGAGCCAGGCTTGGCAGGCTGCCCTTGGACAATTGCAAGTGGAGATGCCCAAGGGCACCTACGATACCTGGGTGCGCGATTCCGAGCTGGTGGCCTATGAGGACGGCGCCTTTGTGATCGGCGCCAACAACGCCTATGCGCGCGATTGGCTGGAAGGCCGGCTTAAGAGCACCATCATCCGCCTGCTTACCGGCATGATGAACCGCACGATCGAAGTCCGCTTCGTTGTCTGGCAATCGACCCAACCTTCAGAAAATCTAACCGAGTTTTCAGCGGAGCCGGAAGGCCCCGAAGCGGAAGAAAAACCAGGCGGACAAACGGGCACGGGCAACCTCACGCTGAACCCGCGTTACACCTTTGAGACTTTTGTGGTGGGCAACAGCAACCGGCTGGCGCACGCCGCGTCGCTGGCGGTGGCGGAAAACCCCAGCAAGGCCTATAACCCGTTGTTCTTGTACGGCCGCGTCGGCCTGGGCAAGACCCATTTGCTGCGCGCCATCGGGAATGCCGCCATGCAAAGCGGCCTGCAGGTCCTGTACGTGTCCTCCGAAGAATTTACCAATGACTTGATCCATGCCATCCGCACCCACAGCACCCAGGCCTTCCGCGATAAATATCGCAACACGGATGTCTTGCTGGTTGACGATATCCAGTTCATTGCCGGCAAGGAGTCGACCCAGGAAGAGTTCTTTCACACCTTCAACACGCTCCACGGCCAAAACAAACAGATCGTGATCACTTCCGATCGATCTCCCAAGGGTTTGATGACCCTGGAGGAGCGTTTACGCTCCCGGTTCGAATGGGGGCTGATCGCCGATATCCAAGCCCCGGATTACGAGACGCGCCTGGCCATCTTGCGCAGCAACGCGGAGCGGTTAGGCAAAGCCGTGGATCCGGTTGTTCTGGAGACCATCGCCCATCGCATGCAATCCAACATCCGCGAACTGGAAGGGGCGCTTAATCGCATCATCGCTTATTCCTACCTGCGCGGTTTACCCCTGACCCCCGATCTGGTGGACAGCGCCCTGGCCGACCTGATCCCCGTGCCGCAATCCGTGGAACCAG
>DATBWP010000138.1:0-2235 GCA_036514735.1 Anaerolineales bacterium | reverse complement strand
GAAGTTGTAGATGGCGTACGTGTCTTGCGCCTGCCCGGCCTGCGCAGCCAGCCCGACCGCTCCACCACCGGCGAACAGATTGTCTTCATGCTTTCCGCCGCGTTGCTGGGCCTTTGGCGTGTGCGCCGCCTGCGCCCTGATGGTGTTCTTGCTTTTTTCGGTGCGCCCAGTGGGGTTGCGGCTTGGTTTTGGTCTTATTTCCTTAGGTTGCCTTACCTGGTGAGTTTGCGCGGCGGCGATGTGCCCGGCTTCCGACCCTACGATTTTGCCCGCCAGCATCGCTTATTAGGCCCCTTGCTGCGCCACGTGTGGCGGCGGGCCGGCGCAGTGGTTGCCAACAGCGAAGGTCTGCGCGCCCTGGGCCTGGCTTTCGAACCTCAAGTTGCAATCCAGGTCATTCCTAACGGCGTAGACCTTGAAAGTTTCAGCCCCGGGGAACGATCCTGGGAACCACCGCGCCTGCTTTTTGTGGGCCGCATTGTGTACCAAAAAGGACTGGACCTGTTGTTCAGTGCCTTAGCCCAATCCAAGATCAAGGGCTGGCGGCTTACCCTCGCAGGGGACGGCCCGCGCCTTGAGCAACTGCGCCAGCAGGCCAAAGCTTTGGGGATCGAAGGCCAGGTCCAGTTCCTGGGCTGGCAAAGCCGTGAGCGCTTGCCCGAGCTCTACCGTCAAGCCAACTTGTTCGTTTACCCTTCACGCCATGAGGGCATGCCCAATGCCGTACTGGAAGCGATGGCCAGCGGCTTGCCTGTGCTGGCCACGCGCATCGCGGGAAACGAGGAGTTGGTAAGCGAGGGGACCGGCATCCTGGCGCCTCCGGAGGATGCCGCCGCGCTCGCCGCTGCGTTGCGGACGTTGTTGGCGGATCCCAAGCTGCGCCGGCGCCTGGGTGCAGCGGCCCGCAAACGCGTCGCGGAAGCATACAGTTGGCCGCGCGTGGCTCAGGCCTATCTGCAGCTGATGCGCAAAATCGCGGGGCAAAGCTAAATGTGCGGCATTTGCGGCATCGTCGATAGCGCTCAACGGCAGCCGGATGCTGCTGTTTTGCGCCGCATGAACCGCGCTATCCAGCATCGCGGTCCGGACGGTGAGGGATATTACGAAAAAGGGGGGGTCGCGCTGGCCATGCGCCGCCTGGCGATCATCGATGTGGCCGGCGGCGACCAGCCCATCTTCAATGAAGATCAGACCATCGCCATCGTCTATAACGGTGAATGCTACAACTACCAGGAGCTGCGCCAGCGCCTGGAAAAAAAGCATCGCTTCAGCACGAATTCCGACACCGAATGCATCGTCCACTTGTACGAAGAATATGGCGACGATTGCGTTCAGCATTTGCGCGGCATGTTCGCCTTCGCTTTATGGGATGAGCCGCGCCAGCGCCTGTTGCTCGCCCGCGACCGCCTGGGCAAGAAGCCGTTGCATTACAGCCTGGTGAATGGCCAGCTGTATTTCGCTTCGGAGTTGCCCGCCTTGCTCGCCGCGTTGCCCCGCCGGCCGGAGCTCGACCTGCAATCCATCGACGATTACCTCAGCCTGCAATACATCCCGGAACCGAACACCGTTTATAAGGGTGTGTATAAATTGCCGGCCGCCCATCGCCTTAGTTGGCAACGCGGCGACCTTAAGGTTGAGCCTTACTGGGATCTCAGTTATGAACCCAAACATGCAACTTCTGAGATCGACCTTATCGAAGAGCTGCGTGCCCTTGCCCGCGATGCGGTGCGCCTGCGCTTGATCAGCGAGGTGCCGCTGGGAGCTCATCTCAGCGGGGGCCTCGATTCGAGCGTTGTAGTGGCGCTGATGGCCGAAGCCAGCGCAGGCCCGGTGAAAACTTTCTCGGTGGGCTTTGCAGAGACCGATTTTTCCGAATTGCCCTATGCCCGCGCCGTAGCCGAACGCTACGCCACCGAGCATCATGAATTCAAGCTCACCTTTGGAGATATCCCCGCCACCCTGGAAACTTTATTGCCGCATTTTGGCGAGCCCTTTGCCGACCCGTCCGCCCTGCCGCTTTATCACCTGTCCAAACTGACTCGCCAGCATGTCACGGTGGCGTTGAATGGAGACGGTGGCGATGAATCCTTTGCCGGCTACCAGCGTTACTGGCTGGATGGCTATGCCGACCGTTACTTGCAGCTGCCCGGCCTGGTCACCCGCAGGCTGATGCCCAGCTTGGCCGCCGCCCTGCCGGATCGCAGCACAGGCCCCGTGGGCAGCAGCTTGGGCAAC
>DATBWP010000137.1:0-3845 GCA_036514735.1 Anaerolineales bacterium | reverse complement strand
GTATGCGCTAATCCGGGTTTTCGTTGGCCGAGCCGGCCAGGAAGATGCCATGCCGCGGGATACGGATTTGCTTGTTGCTTTGGCAAGAGAAGAATTACATCACACCCTGGGCATTGATGCTGACCCATTGATCTTAAAGGTTTTTGTTTGGGAAAAATCGATGCCGCAGTACAATCTTGGCCATCCTGAGAAATTGGCGAAAATTTCGGCCCAACTGGAAAATTACCCCGGTTTGGCCCTGGCAGGTAATGGCTATTTGGGGATTGGTATACCTGACTGTATTCGCTCCGGCGAGTTGGCTGTGGACGCTTTGTGGCCACTACTTGTGAGGCAAACTACAGAAGGATAACCACAACAACAACTTTCATGGGTTGGAGCCGTTCTCCAACGTCAGTCACCCGTGTGCGGTCTAATGCTGGCAGCGCGTGCAGGAGTTCACCGGGGTTTGGAGCAGGAGGAGAGAAAAAGAGCGGAATTCGATGGTAAGTTCCCACAACCTTTACAAATTTGTTAGTAAATTCTGTTGCCCAGTAGGGCAAAAACTGTTACCCTGCATGGGAATATCTATCAAATTTTCTCTTATAAAGGCTGATTTAGCTCAGCAGACAAGGGTAAATAGAGTGTGAACCGCCCAATTGGTCACCCCGGATTAGGCTTTACCTCAGTTTTTATGCACACAGCAGGATACCGGCCAGTTGTCTATTCCATCGCTGGCGTTCAGAGGCTGGTCATAAGCCAGTTCTAGACTAAACCTCGGGCCTATGAGTGGCCTGTACGAGGTTTAGCCCGACTGAATAACAGGAGGTGGGCAAATAGCTATCAAGGAAATCCAACCCACAGGAATCGAATTATTTGACAGCCTGCTCGAAGGTTGCCAGATCATCGGATTCGACTGGAAATACGTCTATTTGAACGATGCAGCCATCCAGCACGGCCAAAAGCGGCGCGAGGAATTGCTGGGGCGCACGATGATGGAGGCTTATCCCGGGATCGAAAACACCACCTTGTTCGAGTCTCTGCGCCGAGTGATGGAAAGCCGCCAGGCAGAACGGATCAAGAACGAATTTACCTATCCGGATGGGCAGCGGGGCTGGTTCGACCTTAACATCCAGCCCAATGCGCAGGGCATCCTGATCCTTTCCCACGATACTACTGAGATCAGGCTAGCCCTGGAAAGAGCCGAGAGCCAGTTAAAACGCCTGAACGCGCTGCATCACATCGATCAGGCGATTACCTCGAACGTTGACCTCTCCGTAGTTTTGGGCAGCGTAGTGGATGAAATCGCCCAGATCCTGAATGTGGATGCGGTGGACATCCTGCTTTTCAATCCGTTCACGCTCAGCATGAAAGCCAGCGGTTGGCGCGGCTTTACCAAAACCACCCCTGAGGATCTGAGCCTGAAATTGGGGGAAGGGGTAAGCAGGCTGGTGGCCGTGGATCGTACTACGCTGGTCATCGAGGACCTGGCTGCGGACCAACGGTTTGTACGCCATGCCTTAGTGCAAAAAGAAGGCTTTGTCAGCTATGTGGCCAGCCCGCTGGTCTCCAAGGGGCAAACCCTGGGCATGCTGGAAGCCTATCACCGCAGCAAACTGAGCCCCGATCGGGATTGGCTGCATTATTTCAACATCCTGGGCGGCCAGGCGGCCATCGCCATCGACCATGTGCGCACCTTCAGCGAGTTGCAGCAAGCCAACCTGGAACTGATGATGGCTTATGACCACACCATCGGCGGTTGGGCCAAGACCCTGGAAATACGCGACTTTGAGACCGAAGGGCATTCCAAACGGGTTACCGAACTGGCCGTAAGGATGGCGCAGTCGTTGGGTTACAAGGATACAAATCTGGTCAATATCCGCCGCGGCGCCATGCTGCACGACATTGGCAAAATGGGCATTCCCGACAAGATCCTGCTCAAGCCCGGCAAGCTAACTGACGAGGAATGGGAAGTTATGAAGCAGCATCCCGTGATCGCCTACGACCTGCTTTCTAAAATCGAGTTCCTTAAACCGACCCTGGATATCCCTTATTACCATCACGAAAAATGGGACGGCAGCGGTTATCCGCGCGGGTTGGCCGGGGATCTGATCCCGGAAGCGGCGCGCATCTTTGCGGTGGTGGATGTGTGGGACGCGCTGCGTTCAGACCGGCCGTATCGCAAGCATTGGTCGGATGAAAAAACCATGGCTTATATCAAAAAGGAATCAGGCGTCCATTTCGATCCGCGCATCGTGGAGGAATTCGAGCGCCACGTGCACTAAAAGCTAGTTGGGCGCAGACCTAACCCCTCTGAGTGTATTTCCTGCGCCATTCCCACAACTTATTCAGCGCCTCGATCGGCGACAAGCCATCCACATCGATTGCTTTCAATTCTTCCAGCAGCGGGCTGCTTTCCGGGAACAGCGCCGCTTGCCTGGCCAGCAACTCGGCCCCCGGCGCGGCCTGGCGGGCGGCGGCCTCCAGCTCCTGGAGGATCTCCTGGGCGCGCTGCAGCACCGGCCGCGGCAGCCCGGCCAGCTGGCCCACGTGGATGCCGTAGGAGCGGTCGGCCCCGCCGGGAATGATCTTGTGCAGGAAAACCACGTTGCCGTCGGCTTCGCTGACGGCCACGTTGTAGTTGCGAACGCCCGGCAACTGGGCGGCCAATTGGGTGAGTTCATGGAAGTGCGTGGCAAACAGGGTGCGGGCGCGTAATTTGGGGTGGTTGTGAATATATTCGATCACCGCCCAGGCAATGGAGAGCCCGTCGTAAGTGCTGGTGCCGCGGCCGATCTCGTCCAGGATCAACAAGGAGCGCGGCGTGGCGTGATGCAAAATGTTGGCCGTCTCCACCATTTCGACCATGAAGGTGGATTGGCCGGCGTGGATCTCATCCTGGGCGCCGATGCGGGTGAAGATGCGGTCGACTAAGCCGATGCGGGCTGCCTCCGCCGGGACGAAGCTGCCCATCTGCGCCATCAGCACGATCAGCGCCACCTGGCGCAGGTAAGTGGATTTGCCGCTCATGTTCGGGCCGGTGATCAGGCGCACGCACTCGCCCGCCTCGAAACTGGTGTCGTTGGGCACAAAGCGCGCCTGCCCGGCCAGCAAGCGCTCGACCACCGGGTGGCGGCCTTCACGCAGTTCCAGCACGGCGCTGTCCTCGACTTCCGGGCGCGTGTAGCCGTTGAGCGCAGCCACTTCCGCCAACGAGGCCAGCACATCCGCGGTGGCCAAGGTCCGCGCCGAAGCCAGCATGGCTTCAACGGACCCGGCCAACTGGGCGCAGACTTGCTTGAACAAACGCGACTCCACTTCGAGGATGCGTTCTTCGGCATTCAATACCTGGGCTTCCACCTCCTTCATCTCGGGGGTGATATAGCGCTCGGCATTGACCAGGGTTTGTTTACGGATGTACTCCGCCGGCAGGTTGCCCTCTTTGGCCCTGGTCACCTCGATGTAATAACCATGCACTTTGTTGAAACCGACTTTCAAGGTCTTGATGCCCGTGCGGCTGCGCTCGGAGGCCTCCAGGTTGGCGATCCAATCGCGCGCCTTCTGGGTCGAGGCCAACAACTCATCCAACTCCTGTGCATAACCCTGGCGAATCAGGCCCAGGTGCCCCAGCACGGCGGGCGGATCTTCTGCGATGGCGGACTGCAGTAAAGTCAACTCTTGGGTGCAAGGGGCTAGGCCCTCAAGCAGATTGGAGATAGGGGGCCGGAGACTAGAGATTGGAGATCGGAGATCGGTTAACAAATGCATAACCGCAGGGATGGCAGCCAGCGTATCGCGCATCGTTACCAGATCGCGCGGCTGGGCGCTGCCGCCCAGCACGCGGTTGGCCAGCCGTTCCAGGTCCCCCA
>DATBWP010000136.1:0-3033 GCA_036514735.1 Anaerolineales bacterium | reverse complement strand
CGCTTCGAACTGCTCCGAGATGACGTGCTCCAGGCGGTCGGCTTCTTCGTGCACCTGGTCCCATTCGTAGCCGAGCATCTGGTGCAGGAACAGCTCCAGCAGGCGGTGGTGGCGGATAGTTTCCAGGGCCACCTTCTCGCCGGCGGGCGTCAGGCGCACGCCGTGATGCTTCTGGTATTCCAGCAGGGCGGGTTCGGTGGCGGCCAGTTTTTGCAGCATGCCGGTCACCGAAGCCGGGGCGATGTTCAAGTATTCGGCCAGGGCATTGGTCGAGGCGCGGCCTTCACCGCGGGTGAGCTCATAGACCGCTTTGAGGTAATCTTCAATGGATTGAGAGAGAGTTTCGCGGGGCAGCGACCGCTCTGATTTAGCCACAACTAAACTATATACGCTGGGCTGGCGCTTGTCAAATCGATGGATCCAATGGTTTCGATTGGCAATGTCTAGGAGATGGCCTTGCCATCAACAAAGCAAACCAAATCGTGGGCGGGTTCTATCCAAACGCGCACCGGCGTACCGGGAGGATAAATGCGGGTGTGGGTTGTTTGGGCGTGCAACAACCGTCCGGATGGAAGGCGCAAACGGTACATGTGCTGCATCCCCTGGAAGCGGCGTGCCAGGATCATGGATGGTGAATTTGCCTGAGGTTCAAACTGGACATCATCAGCGCGTAAGGCGACAAGAACCTGAACGCCCAGCGGCGCGGAGAGGCGCTGCGGCAGGGTTCCTATCTCAGTGCGCAAACCTTGTGCAGTGACCTCAGCCGGAAGGAAATCGGTGTTGCCCATGAATTCAGCAACAAAGCGCAGCTGCGGGCGATGGAAAATCTCTTCAGGCAGGCCGGTCTGCAGGATGCGGCCTTCGTTCATGACGGCCACATGATCGCCGATATACAGAGCTTCTTCCTGGTCGTGAGTCACAAAGATGGCGGTGGCCTGCGTAGCTCGCAAGATCACGCGCACTTCTTCACGCATTTTAACGCGCAGGTCAGCATCCAGATTGCTGAAAGGCTCGTCGAGCAAAAGGAGGTAGGGGTGCGGCATGAGGGCGCGAGCCAAGGCCACCCGCTGGCGTTCACCCCCGGAGAGTTCGTGCGGATAGCGCTGGGCGCGCCTGTCCAGGCCTACCAGGGTGAGCATTGATTTAAGTTCCATTTCTGCGCTGGGGCCAGCGCGCTTTGCAAGCCCAAAAGCCACATTTTGCGCTACGGTGAGATGTGGGAAGAGCGCATGATCCTGGAAAACCATGCCGATGCCACGTTCCTCCGGGGGTACGAAGGTGTAGCTGTCTGCCAGGACGCGTTCGCCCAGGGAAATGCTGCCGGAATCCGGACGCTCGAAGCCTGCGATCAAACGCAGTACGGTGGTTTTGCCGCAACCGCTGGGCCCGATGAGGGCCAACACCTTTTCGGGATCAAGCTGCAGACTAAGGTCCTGAACTGCCGCATGTGTTCCGAAGCGTTTGCTCACCTGGTTGAGGACCAGGGATGGGGTTGTCGTCATCAGCGGGTGTTCCTGTCCGTACGCAGGCTGTCTTTTCTTAGTTCCAAAATGGCAAGGGGTATTGAAGAAAGCAAGATCAGTAAAAGCGCCGGAGCCGCGGCGCGGGCAAAGAAAGCTTCGGAGACTGAGGACCAGACTGCTGTGGATAAGGTCTTAAATCCAATGGGCGCCAGGATGAGCGTAGCGGGCAACTCCTTCATCGCAGTGAGCATCACCAGCGCCAGGCCCATAACCACGCCAGGACGCAGCAGCGGCAAGGTGATACGCCGGAACACTTCCAGGGGGCGCTTCCCCAGGCTGCGCCCCGCTTCTTCCATACTGGGGTGGATCTGCAATAAAGAGCTGCGCAGCATGCCGACTGCTTGCGGCAGGTAAAGCACGCCATAGGCAAATACCAGCATAGCCAGCGTTTGATAAAGAGGCAACATAAAGTTGACGCCGAAAAAGACCAAAGCCAACGCAACCACGATGCCAGGTAACGCAAACGAGATATAGGAGATGCGTTCCAGGACGCGGCTGAGGCGCGAAGGCCGGCGCACCTCAAGGATAGCAAGGGGCAGCGCCGCCGCAATGGTGACAAGCGCCGCCAGGGCAGAAGCCACTATGGAATTGCGCCCGGCCTCCCACAAATCGGGCAACACTTCGCCGGCAGCTATCCCGCGCAAAAGCCAGAACAGTAAAGTGCCGGCCGGCAGCACCAGGGCAAGAAAGACCACGCTGCCGCAAAAGATCAGCGCCGGCCAGCGCCAGGCTCCAAGGGATAACCTGAACGCAACGCGGCCTGAACGCGCACTGCTTGCGTATTGCGCTCGACTGCGTGTGCGCAGCTCTCCCCAAAGGATCAGCGCTGAAACGAGCACCAGCAGGCAACTAAGCACGGCGGCTGCCGATCGATCAAACGTGCTTGTGTATTGGGTGTAGATCACCCGGGTCAGCGTGTTGTAGCGCATGATGGCCACCGCGCCGAAATCCCTCAGCACATAGAGAATGACCAGCAAGCTGCCCACGGTGACGGCCGGGCGCAGCTGGGGCAAGACCACCCTCCAAAAGGTGGACCAGGCGTTATACCCCAGGCCGCGGGAAACCTCCTCTAAAACAGGATCCATTCTTTCCAGCGCGGCACGGACGCTGAGCAAAACAAAAGGATAATTCAGCAGGGTGAGCACCAGCAAGGCCCCGGGAAAGCCATAAAGATTCGGCAAGCGGGTAATCCCGAGCGGCTCTTCCAGGATAGATTGCAGCAGGCCGCGCGGCCCCAGCACCGAAGCAAATAGATATGCGCCCACATAACTGGGAACCACAAGGGGCAGGGGAGTGAGCACGGACCACAAGCGCCTGAACGGCAGGTCTGTGCGGGTAGTGAGCCAGGCGATCGGAACGGCGATGCCGATGGACAGCAAAGTAACCCACATTCCCAGCCAGAGCGTGCGCCCCAGGGTTTGCAGGGTCTGCGGGCGGGTGAGCAAGAGCCAGGCTTCTGCGCTGGCGCTGGCGCGAATGCCCAGATACACAACCGGCAAGGCAACGGCGG
>DATBWP010000135.1:0-3100 GCA_036514735.1 Anaerolineales bacterium | reverse complement strand
TACGGCCTGGGCCTGGCGCTGGGGCGTTGGTTTCCCGGCGTCCTGTGGAGCGGGCTGTCCTGCACCGTACTGCGCGAGGTGCCCGAGCCCAGCCTGCCGGGGCCTGATTGGGTGAAGGTGAAGACGCGGCTTGGGGGCATCTGCGGTACCGATCTGGGCGCTATCTATTTGAAGACCAGCCCCTACTATTCCCCCTTTTCTTCCTTCCCCTTCACCTTTGGGCACGAAAACCTGGGTTTCATTTCAGAAGGTGGGAAGGATGTAACCGGTTGGAAGGTCGGGCAGCGCGTGGTGGTCAATCCCTTGCTGGCTTGCGAAGCGCGCGGTTTTAAAGATTTGTGTGAGTTCTGTGCGAAAGGTGAAGTAAATCGCTGTGAGCGCTTTACCCAGGGCGCCCTGGCGCCCGCCATTATGACCGGCGCCGCCCGAGATACCGGCGGCTCGTGGAGCGCTGCTTTCGTCGCCCACCACAGCCAACTCTACGCCGTGCCCGACTCGGTCAGCGATGAAAACGCACTGATGGTGGAGCCGTTCTGCTGTGGGCTGCACGCCGTGCTCATTGACTTCCCAAAAGACGAAGAGACCATCCTCATCCTGGGCGCCGGCACCATGGGCTTGGTGACCCTGGCCGCGCTGCGTGCCCTGGGCAGCCGGGCACGTATCTTGGTCTCGGCGCGTTATGCTAACCAGGCTGAAGCCGCTCAGCGCCTGGGCGCCACGGAAGTGCTGCGCCGCGGAGACTTGTACGCGCAGGTTGCCGAACGCACCGGCGCCAGGGTGCTCAAAGCTACTATTGGCAAACGTGTGGTGGAAGGCGGCGTGCACCGGGTCTACGAATGCACCGGATCCGACTCTTCGCTGGACGATGCCAACCGCCTGGCGCGCAGCGGAGGCAAAGTGGTGCTGGTAGGAATCCCGGCCATCGCCAAAGGCGTGGATTGGACCGCCATCTTCTCGCAGGAACTCACTGTTTTAGCTGCCCGCCAATTCAATAACGCCGAGCTGATTCAGGGCAAAAAGTGGCGCTGTTTCGATTTAGCTCTCGACTTGATGGCCCGCGGAAAAGTGGATTTGGGCTGGATGGTTAGCAGAAAATACGCCCTGGCGGATTACAAGCAAGCGCTTAGTGATCTGGCAGAAAAGGGCTCACAGGGAATTATTAAAGCAGTCTTCGAATTTCCTCAACTGTAGAGAATGCGAAGCAATTGCACAACAGGCCGCTCTAGGATGAGCAGCCTGTTGCTGGATGGCCAGGCTGTCGCCGGACCATCCTAAAGGAGGAGAAAAGAATTTAACGCGCCACGTAGGCGCCATCAACCAACACAGCTTCGCCGTGCATAAAAGAAGCATCCGGCGAGCACAAGAAGGTTACGACCTTGGCGATCTCTTCGGGGGTGCCCAATCGCCCGATGGGATGCAAGCCCTCAATAGTTTTAAGCATTGCTTCGTTGCTGGTAATCCCAGCCTGTTCCAGCATGGGCGTGGCCACAAAGGCCGGGCAGATCGCGTTGACCCGCACGCCTTGGGCGGCATATTCCAGGGCAGCCGATTTGGTCAGGCCCAGCACGCCGTGTTTGGCGGCAACGTAAGCCGCCGCGTTGGCAAAGCCCACCTGGCCGAGGATGGAAGCCATATTGACGATGGCGCCTCCGCCTGCCTTCAGTATGGCGGGGATCTCGTATTTCATCGAGAAGAAGACACCATTGAGGTTGACGTCAATGACCCGCCGCCAGTCCTCCGTTTTCATGTCTGCCACCGTTGCCGAGGCGCCCCCAATCCCCGCGTTGTTGCAGGCGTAATCCAGCCGGCCAAAGGCCGCCACGGTTTTTTCCACCATGCTTTGGCATTCCTCTGCCTTGGAAACGTTGGCCTGCACGAAAAGGGCCTGGCCTCCTGCCTTTTTGATCAGTTCCACGGTTTGTTCTGCTTCTTTGGCATTAATATCCGCAACCGCCACCGCTGCGCCCTTTTCGGCAAAATCCAGGGCAACCGCCCGGCCGATGCCGGTGCCGGCACCGGTCACTAAAGCGACTTTGCTACCAAATATGCTCATGCTCACTCCAATCTTGATGGGTGTAACGCCCCGTAAATTTTTATAACCGATTTAACGGTAATGGTTTAGTGGCTAATGCCCTGATTGAAGTCCGCTTTGGACAGGCCAACTGTCCTGTTTGATCCTAAATTAACAGTACCGCGCCTGGTTGACTAGAGGAGTTAGCTTGAGAGGAACGGCTTTCACTACAAGCCGCGCTCGGCGCGTCAGTTACAATTTAAACCTCTCCACATGGATAATCTGTCTTCCCCGCCAACCAGCAGTCGGCATTTGCGCAAGCGCACCGGCATCGGCATTGCCCTTCTCGGCTTGCTGATTTTTTTGTTGGGCGCCAGGCCGGAACTATTCGGCGTAGATCGCAGCCCCGTGATCGGGTTTATCCAGATCGAGGTTTTTCTGGCCGGGCTCGGCTTGATCGGCCTGGGCGGTTATTTTGCGATGGAAAGTATGTGGCGCCAGCGGCCCAAGCTGGTGGTGACCGAGCTTGGCGCCCGCCTGGTGGGCACCGGCTACGTCATCGCCTTGGCCTCGGGGATGGCGGACGTGTTCGGCTTGGGCACCCGGCCGCTGCCCTCGGTGCCTTTTTTTGGCTACTGGCAGGGCTTTGGCGTCCTGGCCGGGCAAATTGTGATGATCATCGGCTTTGTGATGATGTCCCCGTTTTGGGCCGGTTTTGACTTAAAGAAATTATTTGCACGACGGCGAAAAAAACAATCGCCAAAAAAGAAAAAAAGCTTGCTGAAATAATAAAGAGCCTTTCCAACCGGAAAGGCTCTTATTTTTTGTGCTTGGGATTGGAATCTAGCCTTGTTCTGTTTGCAGCTTGCCCATCGCGGCCAGCATGGCTTCGTTGTTGTCGAATTTGAATTCGGGCAAGTTGAGCTCAGCAGCCCGTGCGGTTTCAATGGCTTCCAGCTTGGTGAGGTCGGCCTTGCTCACCACCGGCTCTTTCAGTTCGCCGATCCTGGCGGTCAGGGCCTCAATGGCATCCTTCCCTTTGGGCGCCACCGTATCCAGGTAACTTAACACGGCTTGGGCTGCGTTGGT
>DATBWP010000134.1:0-4314 GCA_036514735.1 Anaerolineales bacterium | reverse complement strand
TGGCTGCTGTCGAACCGGTCACGGGCGGCTCGGTGACCGATGATTTCTCGGATGAAAATAGCGGCTGGGATATCTATTCCTTTGAATCCGGTTCAGCCTACTACCTTAACGGGGAGTATTTCCTCGAGGACATCCCGGGCGAGCCTTACTACCAGACTCGTTCTTACCTGAACATCAATGACGTCCAAATGGGCATCGATGTCCGTGTGGGCCAGGGCAACGGCGCCAACGAAATAGATTTCATTTGTCGCTACGTGGATGCCCAGAATAATTACGAGTTTCGTTTGTTCGAAGACGGTTACGTGGGTATTTCAAAATGGCTGAATGGAGAATACCTCGCTCTGGTCGCCCCGCAGGCGGGTGTCGCGCCTTTGGGTACCAGTACCCATCGCGTCGAGGTGCTGTGCGATGGCAACCACTTGTCGCTCAGCGTGGACGGCCAGTTGGTAGCGGAGACCTTCGACGACAGCTTTGCTTCCGGTGATCTGGGCTTGGCCGTTTACACGCCCGCCGATGGCGAGCGCTTTGTGGCCGCTTTCGACAATTTTGAGGCGCTTGCCCTGGGCAGCCAGCAAGCCGCTGGTGAAGTGGTGCTTTCCGACGATTTCTCTGATACGGCCAGCGGATGGATGGAGGATTCCGACACGGACTGGGCGCTTTATTACGAAGGCGGCCGCTACTTCTTCCAGGTCAATCCGTCCCAGTTCTATGTCAACAGCCATCTTTTTGTGAATTACGCCAATATCACGGTGAACGTGGACGTGAACATCGAGCAGGCGGCTCACGATGGCGACATCGGCATCCTGTGCCGCTACATCGACTCCGATAACTACTACGCCCTGGAAGTGTCGGAAGACGGCTACTATTCCATTTGGAAACGTGTCAACGGGGAAGTGGTTTACCTGGTGGAATGGACTTCGTCCGGCCTCATTCCCATTGACAGCAGCGCGTTTACCCTCAATGCCTCCTGCGACGGCGCCCAATTGTCCGTGGGCATCAACGGGCAATTGCTGGCACAGGCTACGGACACAGACTTCGCCAGCGGGTACGTGGGCCTCACCGCCGGCACCTGGGAAAATGGCGGGCTGGTGCTCTCCTTCGATAATTTCGAAGTGATCGAGTATTAGACGAATGGATTACCAGACAAAAGCCGCCCACACTGGCGGCTTTTTTGTTAAACCGCTCGTTTACGGTCCACACGGTTCGTCTTGTATAATTCCATTTCGAGTCCTTGTGAAATCAAAATATCAACCTGTTATCGGGCTTGAAGTGCACGCCGTCCTGGAGACGCACTCCAAGATGTTCTGCGATTGCCCGGTGGTGGATTCCACGCACCACGAACCCAACGTGGCGGTGTGCCCGGTGTGCGCCGGCATGCCGGGCGTGTTGCCGGTCATCAATCGCGCCGCAGTGGAATATGCTCTGCGGGTTGCCCTGGCGCTCAACTGCCAGATCCACACCACCAGCATTTTTGCGCGCAAAAGCTATTTTTACCCCGACCTGCCCAAGGGTTATCAGATCTCGCAATACGAGCAGCCATTAGCCACCAACGGTTGGCTGTTGCTGGCCGCGCCGGAAGGCGAGATCCGCGTCGGCATCCGTCGCGTCCACATCGAGGAAGACACCGGCAAGTTGACCCATGTCGATAAGGACGGCCAGCGCTATTCCCTGGTGGATCTCAATCGTTCCGGCGTTCCCCTGCTGGAGATCGTCACCGAACCCGAACTGCACTCCGTGGAAGCAGTGCGCAACTGCGCTTATGCACTGCGCAGCATCCTGCGCTATGTGGGCGTGAATTCCGGAAACCTGGAAAAAGGCCTGCTGCGCATCGAGCCCAACATCTCCCTGCGCCTGGCGGGCAGCATTGAATTTGGCACGCGGGTGGAGATCAAGAACCTCAACAGCTTCCGCTCCCTGGAGCGCTCCACGAATTACGAGCTCAAGCGCCAGGCCAGCCTGTTGGAAAAGGGCGAGGCCATCCGCCAGCAAACCCTGGGCTGGGACGACGCCCGCGGCGTAACCGTGCCGCAGCGCACGAAGGAAGTTGCTGAAGATTACCGTTATTTTCCCGAACCCGACTTGCCGCCCCTGGTGGTGGAACAAAACTGGGTGGACGAGATCCGCGCTGGCCTGCCCGAGCTGCCGCACGCCAAGCAAACCCGTTTTGTCCGTGACTATGAGTTAAGCGCTTACGATGCCGCCGTCCTGGCGGCTGAGCGCGAAGTGGCCGAGTTCTACGAAGCGACGGTGTTGGCCGCCAAGACCGCAGATGCCAAGCTGGTGGCCAACTGGGTCACCGGAACCCTATTCGGGCTGATGAACGAGGCCGGGACGGAAACCGGTGACCTGCTATTTGGCCCTGCCGACTTGGCCGGTCTGCTCGATCTTTTAGCCGAGGGAGCCCTCAACCCCGCCGGCGCCAGGCTGGTCCTGGGCGAGCTCTTTTCCAAAGGAGGCAAGCCGGCCAAGATCATGAAAGCGCGCGGCTTGCAACAGGTCTCAGATGCCAAGCGACTTTCCGTTTGGGTGAAGCAGGTGTTGGACCAGCATCCCCAGCAAGTAGCGGGGTACCTGACAGGGAATACTCCCGTGTTCAACTGGCTGTTTGGCCAGGTGGTCAAACTTTCAGAGGGGAAAGCCAACCCGGTCAAACTGCGCCAGGAGCTTGACAAGCAGATAGCTAGCCGCAACTTAGAAAAGGAGAACCACTGAAATGGCTGAAGAGCTGCATGGTAGAGTAGAAGCCTTGTGTATCACTCCAAAGGATCTGCCCAGCCACCAGGTGGACGAAGTGCAGGTCCATTGGGAAGGCCTGCCCGGGGATAAACATTATGGGCTCACCACGAAGTCCAACAGCAGCCAGAAACCCTATCCCAAAGGCAGTGAAGTGCGCAATGTGCGCCAGATTTCCATCGTTTCTGCCGAAGAATTGAATGCGGTGGCCGCCAGCTTGGAGTTGCCGGCGGCCATTGATCCGAGTTGGGTGGGGGCCAACCTGATGCTTTCTGGCATTCCCGGGCTCACGCAGCTGCCATCCGGCAGCCGGCTATACTTCGCAAACGGGGTTGGCATCGTGATCGAGGGCGAAAATCTGCCCTGCACCACGGCCGGCGGCAGCCTGCAAAGCCAATTCCCCACCCGGCCTGATCTCACCAGCGCGTTCCCCAAACACGCCCTGGGTAAACGCGGGCTTGTGGCCTGGGTGGAAAAACCGGGTGTACTTCGCAAAGGCGAGAGAGTCCAAGTTCGCTTCGCCAAGGACATTCACACCTGATCAGCCCTCAATTCCGACTACGAATTACTACTCCGTTTGAGTTTCATTACGTTTAGTCCCAAGACCAAGGGACATCTTTTCTTGACTCGGCTATGAGTATCGGTTAAGGTTAAGTTCCATCGTTTGGGATCGAATCGCAGTGAACAAACGCCGGAATCGTCCACTCCCCACGAATGCAATGCGGGTACTTCACCGAGGTGCCCGCATAATTGTTTAAGAGGAGAAATTTACCTATCGGGGCGAGGCGCCCTTGAAACCAGGCGAGCGTCCATCGCCTGCCGGAGGCTTATGACAGAGAATACGAACGCGTTCCAGATGGCCCAAGCGCAGTTTGATCATGTGGCTGAACTGCTGCACCTGGCACCCCATGTAAAAGAAACCCTGCGTTGGCCCAGACGCGAATTCAAGTTCCAGATCCCGGTGCGGTCGGACGACGGTAAATTGCAAGTATTCTTTGGTTACAGGGTCCAACACAATGATTCGCGGGGACCCACAAAAGGCGGCATCCGCTTCCATCCTTCGGAGACCATGGACACCGTGCGCGCCCTGGCCATGTGGATGACCTGGAAATGCGCCGTGGCCGATATTCCTCTGGGCGGTGCCAAGGGGGGCGTGGCGGTGGATTCGGCCTCACTTTCCCTTACCGAAAAAGAAAAACTTTGCCGCGGTTGGGTGAATGCCATCTATCGCAATCTGGGGCCACGCATCGACGTGCCTGCCCCGGACGTGGGCACCACGCCTCAAATGATGGCCTGGATGATGGACGAATATTCCAATTTGGCCGGACAGTTCACCCCTGGCGTGATCACCGGCAAACCAGTGGGCAGCGGCGGTTCCAAGGGGCGCAAAGAAGCCACCGGGTACGGGGTCATTTACACCGTGCGGGAAGCCATGCAGCATCTCAAGATGGATGGCTCTAAAGCCACCGCCGCCTTCCAGGGTTTTGGCAACGTAGCCCAATATGCCGCCCAAGGCTTTGCCCAGCAGCTGGGGGGTAAAGTGCTCTGCGTTTCTTACTGGGACCGCAAAGACAAGACTTC
>DATBWP010000133.1:0-3512 GCA_036514735.1 Anaerolineales bacterium | reverse complement strand
GCCTTTGAGGACCTCGATCTGCTCGGTAATGTAATTGAGTTGGTTGAACGCATTGAGCACATCTTCCGTGTCCGTGGCCTCTTCCATGATCTGGCGCAACATGTCTTCGGCGTTCTCCAGATTGCGCAGGCGGGATTGCAGATCGGTGTATTCGGCGGTCACATCCTGGCCGGATTGGTTGTCGGTGGGCACGTCCACGGCGCCGGCGCGGATCTCATCCAGAGCGCGTTGGAACAATTCACTGGGCACCCGGATGGTGATGTAAGCCCCGGGAGCTTCGCCGCCATCCTCAAGGTAGGTTTGGTAAACGCTGGAGCTGACTACGAAGCCGCCCATGCCTTCGGCCATGGCGGCAATTTCGTTCATGCGCTGTTCGGGGGCGGAAACTACGATGGAGAGGTTGGCGGTCTTGACCACCAGGCGTTCGGCAGCCGCAGGCGCGACGTTGAAACCTGATTGGCTAGCAGCATCGAATTCTTCGAGACTGCGGCCGGGCTCGGCAGCCGGGACACCCTGGCCGCCAAGGTCTTGCGGGTAAATATTTTTTTCTTCGGGACTGATGGCGGCCGCGGCGCAGGCGGACAGCAAGATGGCCGAGACGGCGATCAACGAAAACAGGGTGATTTTGATTCTCTTCTTCATGGCAGCTCTCCTAAGTTTGGACCACATTATTAGTGAGACGCTAAAGCCCAATGGTAAGTTCCAATCACCAGCCGCCTGCCAGGCGTGAAATGTGCCTTTCGGGTAATTTGGCGCTACGCATCCGCTCTTGCACCGCAGCAATGTCGTAAGGCACGCGCACATAGTCCCAGGTCTGGTCTTTATCCTCGAAGATGGCAAAAGCGGCGCGCGGGTCCCGGTCGCGGGGCTGGCCTACGGAGCCGGGGTTGGCGATGCAACGGCGGCGCAAGGTGACTTTGGTATTGGGCGAAGGGACTTGCATGCTTACCTGGTTGTTTTCGGAGAAAAAGAGCGCGGGAACATGGGTGTGGCCGACAAAACAAAAATCAGTGGCGAAGAAATCGAAATTCTCGGCGGCCGAATAGGAATCCAGCAAATATTCGAGGATGGGCTGGCGGGGGCTGGCGTGGGCGATGGTTACACCACCGGCCTCGCGGCGCGGCTGCAAGCTGCGCATGAAAGCCAGCGAATCGGCGGTGAGGCAATCGCGCAGCCATTCAATGGAGGTGCGCGCATCGCCGTTGAAACCCTGCAGAGCCAGTTGCCCGATGGCAGCGGCATCGTGGTTCCCCAGGAGACAGACCAGGTTGGGCAAAGCCCGGAGTATGGTGATGCACTCGTTGGGGTCCGGACCGTAGCCCACCACATCGCCGAGACACCAGACCGCGTCCACGCTGCCGGCAGCCTGCAATACGGCGTTCAGCGCGTCGGCGTTGGCGTGGATGTCGCTGATGATGAGCACGCGCATGGAATGTTTGGGGTCTATGCTTTTAGGTTACTGGGACCGAAGGCGCCCGGTAACAGTTCAGCCACCGTGCCTTCGCGGAGCACTTCTCCAGCTTCATTGGCAACCAGCACCAGGGTTTCGAGGGAAAATTCGGCCAGGACTTGACGGCAGGAACCGCAGGGTGTGCCACCGTCGCGGGTAACCACGGCGATGGCCTGGAAGTCCTTTTCCCCTTCGCTAACCGCTTTGAAAACCGCCACGCGCTCGGCGCAAATGGAATCCGGGTAGGCGGCATTTTCAATATTGGCGCCCTGGTAAATGACGTCTGACGAGGTCAACAAGGCGGCGCCAACGCGATAGTTGGAATAGGGAGCATAGGCGTTGGCCTGTGCCTGCCGGGCTGCAGCCAACAGGTCTGCGCGCCTCTCTTTACTTAACACGGGACTCTCGTTTTTTAGCGGGCTTGGCAATCACGGTCTTGCGAGCACGCACGCGGCGAATGCGCCGGCCCACGATTTGTTCAATGGTCATGCTGACACCTTCCTCTTCCAAATTCTCGCCTACCTTGGGCACGCGGCCGAAACGGTTGAAAACATAGCCGCCCAGCGTGTCGGCGTCTTGGCTGCTTAAGCGGCTGCCGATGATCTCATTGAAGTCATCCAGGTTGATGCGACCATGAAAGATGAATTCGCCTTCGGCGACCTTTTGGTAGGAGAGCTCTTCCCCGTGATCGTATTCATCCTGGATCTCGCCGACGATCTCTTCCATCATGTCTTCGAGAGTGACCAACCCGGCCACGCCGCCGTATTCATCCACCACGATGGCAATGTGAATGCGGCCGGCCTGCATTTCTGCCAGCAGGTCATCCAGCTTCTTTGACTCGGGAACGAAGTTGGCGGGCCGCAGCAGTTCGCGCAGCGATTTGACGGCGCCGGGGGCGCGTCCCACGCGGAGCAGATCCTTGGCGTACAGCAATCCGACGATGTTGTCGATCGTTTCTTTAAAGACCGGAACGCGCGAGTATCCCGATTCGAGCAAGGCATCCACGGCCTGGTCGACCGGGGTGTGCACATCCAGCGCGTAGATATCGATACGGGGCACCATGATCTCGCGCACCAGGGTGTCGCCGAACTCGAAGATGGAGAAGATCATTTGGCGCTCGTCTTGTTCCAACACGCCCGACCGCTGGCTGGCATCTACGAAAGAGCGCAATTCGTTTTCGGTAATAGTCACCAGCTGCTGGGGTTCACTGTGGCCCCGATTGGAAAGACGAGCCGGCAAGATCAATAAGGGCCGCATGAGCAGGGACACGGCGCGGGCCAAGGGGCTGAGCCGCAGTGCCCAATGTTCAGGGTCACGCAACACGCGGCGTTCCACGAAAAATTCGAAGAGCCAAATGAGCAGGGCGATCAACAGCAAGAGCCCGCCCAAGTTTTGAATGGGAATAATGGCCGTTTCCAGCGGGATGACCAGGGCCAAGACCAAGCCGGCAATCAGGAAGCGCAGCAGGGTGAGCGAAAGGCGCAGACTGTCACGCAGGCTGGCGCGGCGCTTGATCAGGTCCAGGGCGCGATCCACTTTGATGCCCTGCTCTTCGCTGAGCGAGGCCAAGCGGGAATAGCGCGCATTTAGAATCCCAGCGCGGGTGGCAGTGATAACCAGATCAAAGATGAGCAGCAGGACTAACAGGTATCCGAGCGGACTAATCTGAATCCTCCAATTTGCGGATGGCGCGGGCAGGCACACCCACCACCACTGTGTTGGCGGGCACATCCTTGGTGACCACCGCGCCGGCGCCGGTGCGCGCCCCCTTGCCGATATGCAAAGGAGCAACCAGCATGGTGTCGCTGCCGATGAAGACCCCCTCTTCGATCACGGTTTTGTTCTTATTCTTGCCATCGAAATTAGCGGTGATAGTGCCTGCGCCGATATTGACGTTGGCGCCGATGGTGGCGTCTCCGATGTAAGAAAAGTGGCCCATTTTCACCCCAGGCCCCAAAGTGGAGCTCTTTACCTCGCCGAAGTTGCCCATGTGCACGCCATCCCCCAGTTGGGCGCCGGGGCGCAGGTGGGCAAAGGGGCCGATTTCCACATGGTTTTCGAT
>DATBWP010000132.1:0-2370 GCA_036514735.1 Anaerolineales bacterium | reverse complement strand
CCGTAAAATTCCAGCATCTTGACCGTGTCTTTGATCGATTCCTGGTAGAAATCGCCGGCGCGGGTCATCTTGGCGTCAGCAAAGCCGGTCACCTGACCGCCCAGACGGATCATGGCCGCTTCGTGGGCCAGGCGGGTCCGCGTGCTCGGCTGATAAAACGCGGTTACCAGGGTCTTTTCTTTGAGCAAATCAGTGTTCTGCCGATCTCGGGCGATAGGCTCCAGGTCTTCAGCAATCTCGAACACGCGAAAAAATTCCTGGCGTTCGAAATCTTTCAACGAGAGAATGTCACGTCCTGCAAAACTGCGCATCTTAAACCTCCAAGGTTTTAAGTTTTTGTGAACTGCAATTCAAAACGCCGCGCTTCCACACGGCGGACTATTTGGAACCGGAAATATCCTGGCAAAAAGTAGCTGCGCGAAAGGTCAATGACGCTGCCATCCGCGCCGACCACTGCGGATTTGAAATGCAAGACGACGTCGCCTCGCTGGATGCGCAAAGCGCGCGCCACTTCGGACTCCACCGCCGTGGCAAGGATCTCAGTGTTGGCTGTGGCCACCAGGGGATCGCCGCGCTTGAGCAGCAAGTCCAGTACCGAGCCGGTGAAGTCGCGCTGTACTTCCATATCGTCCAAGAGATCGTTGGCGAGGATGTCGATCAGGTAAGCGATCGGGCGATCCTGCGTTTCGATCACTCGCGAAAGTTGCAAAACTTTATCCACCTTGAGCATTTCTTTTTCCGAAGGGTCGGCTTGCCGGCGTTTTATGGCATAGTCCCCCATGTGCACGGAAAGTCCCCCGCGTTCCGCCATGCTTTCGATGCTCTCCAGCAATTCCAGCCCGGTCTCCATCACCCCAGACGGGCGCACCACAAAGGTGCCCACCCCCTGGCGGCGCTGCAGCAGACCCTGCGTCTCAAAAGTGCGCATGGCTTCGCGCAGCGTGGCGCGTGAAACCCCCAGCATTTCTGCCAACTTCGGTTCGGTCGGCAGCCGGTCGCCTGCTGCGGTCGCGGCGATCAGCTCGCCAAGTTGGGTGTGCAAGCGATTAAACACGTTCGGGATAACAGCCATTATTTCCCCTCCAATAACCGCCGAGAAGCGCGGTTGTGTTTCTCTACATGAGCCGGCAAATCCAGGTTTACCATCTGGCCCTGCTTGACCACGAAGCGTCCACCAACCACCGTGTAGTCCGCTTTCAGCGGCCCGCAAAATACCAGCGCGGCCAACGGGTCTTGGAGCGCGCCGCTGGTTTCAAGTTGTTTCAGGCTGACCGCAAAAAAGTCGGCGCAAAAACCCGGCGCCAGCGAGCCGATATCGCTGCGCCCTAAGACGGCCGCCCCGCCGCGCGTGGCTAATTCCAATGCCTGGCGCGCACTCATCAAGGCTGGGGCCTGGTCCGCGGAAAGCGAAGCGCCGCGCAGCCCGGCGTCCAGACGCGCCAGCAACATGGCCTGGCGCACTTCAGCCAGCATGTGCGAAGAATCATTACTGGCCGAGCCGTCCACCCCCAAGCCGACTTTAACGCCTGCGGTGAGCATGTTGACAATGGGAGCGATCCCCGAGGCCAGGCGCATATTCGAAGATGGGCAATGCGCCACACCGCATCCCAACTGCGCATATCGCTCGATCTCTGCGCCATTCACATGCACCGAATGGGCAAACCACACATCTTCTCCCAACCAGTCCAGGGTCTCCATCCAGGCAACCGGGCGCAAGCCGAAATGTTCCTGCGTGTATCCCTCTTCATCCTGCGTCTCTGCCAGGTGTGTATGGAGGCGCACCTTATGATAGCGAGCCAGCTTGGCAGACTCGCGCATCAAATTTTGCGAGACGCTGAAGGGGGAACATGGCGCTAAGAAGACCTGGGTCATCGCCCCGGGTTTGGGATCGTGATACGCCTCGATCAGTCGAAAACTATCGGTCAAGATGTGTTCTTCGGGCTCGACCACGCTGTCAGGCGGCAAGCCGCCCTGGCTTTCACCCACGCTCATTGAGCCGCGCGCCGCCTGCAACCGCAGCCCGATGGCGCCAGCCGCTTCTATTTCATCATCCAAGCGGGCGCCATTGGGGAAAATATACAGATGGTCCGCAGCCGTGGTGCAACCAGAAAGGGCCAGTTCAGCCAATGCCGTTTGCGTGGATAGCCGAATGTCCTCGGGAGTTAGCCGCGCCCAGATTGGATATAAGGTCACCAGCCAGTTGAACAGGTTGGCATTCTGGGCAGCAGATACCGCCCGGGTCAGGGTTTGATAGAAATGGTGGTGAGTATTTACCAGTCCGGGCAGCAAGACATGGCCGTGTAAATCGAGGATCTCATCTGCCCGGGTAGGGAGCTCACTGGTGGGGCCAACCTGCTCAATAAAGCCATC
>DATBWP010000131.1:0-3901 GCA_036514735.1 Anaerolineales bacterium | reverse complement strand
CAATTGGTGAGCCATGGCCACTTCACCGTGAATGGCCGCCGGACCGACGTACCTTCGACCTTGCTCAAAGTGGGTGACCAGGTCCAGATCCGCGAAGGTTCCCGCGGCCGCATTTATTTCAAAGAACTGCCCGATTTCGTCAAGGGGCGCAATGCACCTGATTGGATCGAGCGTGACCTGAACATGATGAGCGGCACCGTGAAGCGCATACCAGAGCGCACTGAGATCGATGCCAACTTGAACGAGCAGTTGGTGGTGGAGTTTTATTCCAGATAGTGCGCCAGCAGGCGCCGGCTGACCGGCGAGCATTTTTTATTCCAGCGCCGACCCAGCTCGGCGTTTGGGGAAGAAGGACTGACTGTGATTGTCTTAAGTAATATGGTTACCCCGCTGATCGAACGAGAGGCGGAAGCACGCAATTATGGGAAATACGCCATCAGCCCGCTAGAGCGCGGCTATGGCAGCACTCTGGGCAACTCGATGCGTCGGGTACTGCTTTCTTCGCTGGAAGGCGCGGCAGTCACTTCCATGCGCATCACCGACGTGCAGCACGAATACAGCCAGATCCCCGGCATTCGCGAGGACGTCATCCAGATCATGCTTCAGCTGAAGCAACTGCGCTTGAGGCTGCATGAAGGTGACTCCTCACGCATGCACCTGGAAGTGCGCGGCGAAGGCGTGGTGACCGCAGCCGATATCGTTGCTCCTGCCGAGATCGAGATCGTCAACCCGGACCTGTATCTCTTCACTTCCGACAGCAACAAGACCAAACTGGAAGTCGAACTCACCGTAGAGCGCGGCCGCGGCTATTCACCCGCCACTGATCGCAGCGGTAAGCTGCCCATTGGCGAGTTGCCTGTGGATGCTATCTTCACTCCGGTACGGCGCGTGAATTGGGAAGTGGAATATGCCCGCGTGGGACAGGACACGAACTACGACAAACTGATCATGGAGATCTGGACGGACGGCACCGTACGGCCGGAAGAAGCCATGAGCACGTCTGCTGGCATCCTCATCGAGCATTTGCGCCACATTGCCGGGGTCACCGAGATCACCCTGGGCCCAGCGCCCAAAGAGGAACTAGGCGATAGCCGGCTTTCCAGTGAGGTCTACGATACCCCCATCGAGAACCTTGACCTTTCGGTGCGGGTGTTCAATTCGCTAAAGCGTGCCGGCATTACTACGGTGGGTGAGGTGCTGGAATTGCTGGAGAAGGGCCAGGACGCGGTCATGTCCATCCGCAATTTTGGCGATAAAAGCATGGATGAATTAGTAGAGAAGATGCAGGAAAAAGGATACATGCAAGACGGGCAACCCGCTGAAGGCGAGGCTGAATAGCCATGCGACACAAAGTTGCCGGCAAGCGGCTAAGCCGCGGCATGGGGCAGCGCAATGCGCTGCGCCGCACTCTGGTAAAGCAGCTATTCGAATTCGAGCGCATTAAAACCACGCGCGCCAAGGCTGAAGCCATCCGCAATCAGGCAGAGAAACTGATCAGCCTGGCCAAGCGCGGCAATGCCGCCGAGGCTGCGCCGGCCAAAGTGCATGCCCGCCGCCTGGCAGCCGCCCGGCTGAACGACGCCAAGATCGTCAAGAAATTATTCGATGATGTGGCTCCCCGTTACGCCGAGCGCAAGGGCGGCTACACCCGCCTGACCAAGCTGGGCGCCCGTGATGGCGACCGTGCTGAAATGGTGTTGCTGGAACTGGTAGAGTAGCAGAATCGATCCATCGAGCCGATGGAACCTGAACGTTACAAAGTAGTCCTCTCATACGACGGCACCGCCTTCGGCGGCATGCAGCGCCAGCCTTCTGGCCGCAGCGTGCAGGCCGCCGTGGAAGCCGCCCTGCGTCCTCTGGGCTGGAAGGGGAAATCCATTCTAGCAGCGGGGCGCACCGACGCCGGTGTGCATGCCCGCGGCCAGGTGATCGCCTTCGACTTGGCCTGGAAACATTCGCAGGCGGCCTTGCTCAATGCGCTCAATGCCGGTTTGCCGACGGATGTGGCGGCCAAAAGCCTAAGCGTGGCCGCCGCGGATTTTCACCCGCGATTTGACGCCAAGGCGCGTCGTTATGAGTACCGCTTGTTTTGTCAGCCGCTACGTGAGCCTCTGCGCGAGCGGTATGCCTGGCGGGTTTGGCCGGCGGTGAAGCTGGCTCGGCTGCAGAAGGCAGCCAGGGCGCTGCGTGGCGAGCGCAATTTCGTCCCCTTCGGGTCGCCATCCAAGCCGGGCGGCAGCACCATCCGCAAGGTGAGCCAGGCTGGCTGGCGCCGCGAGGGTGAGGACGAGTTGGTCTTCAGCATAAAAGCGAATGGGTTTCTGTACCACATGGTCAGACACATGGTTGGCTTGCAAGTGAAGGTTGGGCAGGGCGCGCTGGAACCAGAAAGCGTGCAGCAAGCATTGAACAGTAAAAACAAAGTCCGTGAATTGGCGCCACCTCAGGGTCTTTGCCTGCTGGCGGTAAAATATTGAAGATTGTGAAGGATCGTTATGCAAAAAAGTTATTATCCGAAGGCAAGTGAAATAGGCAGCCAGTGGCATCTGGTGGATGCCAGCGGCCAAAACCTCGGCCGCCTGGCCACGCGGATTGCCGGCGTGCTGCTGGGCAAGCATCGCCCCAATTACACACCCGGCGTGGACCTGGGCGATTTTGTCATTGTCACCAATTGCGAAAAGGTGACGGTGACCGGCAACAAATTGGTCGAAAAAATATACCAACGCCACAGCGGTTATCCTGGCGGCTTGAAGGAAACCACGCTGCGCCGCATGCTGAGGACGCACCCCGAGCGTGTGATCGAATCGGCGGTGCGCGGCATGTTGCCGCACAATAAGCTGGGCCGCCAGCTGATCAAGAAGTTGAAGGTATACGCTGGCCCCCAGCATCCGCACGGACCACAAAAACCAGAGCCGCTGGCTCTGAACTAGGATCGAGGAGTTGAACGAGATGGCAGATCAATATTATGAAGGAGTTGGCCGCCGCAAGACGAGCACAGCTCGTGTACGTGTCGGCAGCGGCGCCGGCGCCTTCACGGTGAACGGAAAATCCCTGGCGGAATATTTCCCCCGCCTGGGCGATTCCCAGGCAATCCTCTCGGTGCTGGAAGCAGCCGCCACCAGAGGCAGCGTGGATGTGAGCGCGGTAGTGCGCGGCGGCGGCCGCACCGGCCAAACCGGCGCAGTACGCATGGGGCTGGCGCGCGCCCTGGATAAAATGAACCCAGATTGGCATGGCGCCATGGCTAAAGGCCAGCACTTGCGCCGAGATGCGCGGGCCAAGGAACGCAAGAAGCCCGGCCTCAAACGCGCCCGAAAAGCGCCCACCTACACCAAGCGTTAATCTGCAAAACCGCAGGAGTCTCCTGCGGTTTTCTTTTACCACCTTATTCTGCCCGCCCTTTTGTGTCATTCTGAGCGGGTAATAAAAGTAAGTATCCGACTTAAGAATCTAGGCCAGCGAAGAATCATTCTGGTCATCTCTCTCCGAATAACCGCCTTCTGCAACCTTGTGTCATTTTGAGCAGCTTACTCATTACCCGACCAACCATCCCAGCCCTCTATGTGTATCATTCTGAACGGGTACCTAAACCTTCACCGGAACGCCGACTCTAGGCCAGTGAAGAAACCATATAACCCTATCTCTCCGAATAACCTCATTCTGCCAACCCTCAGATTCTTTCCATGCGCTGGACTTTCGTCGCAACATGTAGCTTATTTTCATGAATGCTTATAATAGTTCTGCGTCTTAATAAGGAGTTTTTATGCCCTCATCCCCTGAGATCATCCTGCTCGGCCTCGGCCCCGGTAACCCTGCCCATTTGACCCGCGAAGCCTGGGAGCTGCTATCTAACACCGAAGAGATCTTCCTACGCACCAGCCAGCACCCGGTGGTGGCTGCC
>DATBWP010000130.1:0-10087 GCA_036514735.1 Anaerolineales bacterium | reverse complement strand
TACCCAGGGAAACGCCCAAACGCAGCACTTACGGCGATGCCCATCTGACGGTGCAGCCTCCTTCCCGCCCGGAAACCAGCGCCCCCGCCTGGTTGGAGGATGTCTCCTTAACTGCGCGTTATCTAACCCGGCTCTCCCTTGAATCGGCTTCACGCGCCGCGCTGATCACCAGGGGTGGGAAGGTTTGGGCGTATGCCGGGGAATTGCCAAAACAAGCAGCAGACGAGCTGGCTGCGGCAGTAGCCGAACATACGGCTGACAACAACCAAGCCGATCTGGCTCGTTTTATCCATCTCACCGCCACGGACGTCGACTACATGTTGTATGCCACCGGTCTGGGCAGCGATTTCACGCTAGCGCTGGCTTTCGACGCTCAGATACCTTTCAGCCAAATGCGCTCCCAAGTGACCGAGCTTGCCAAAGCCCTGGCCACGGCGCCACAACTATTACAAAGCACGGAGATGGAGATGGGTGAGCCGCAGGAGAGCCACGCCGAAACCCACATGCAAAATGGTGCAAGTGAACGACCGTCTGCGCAACCTGCACGCGCCATGGGCATGGCTCAAACTGAAACTGTTGCCAACCTACCCAACCATGATAGCATGCCAGGCAGGTTGGAAACCCCAGCACCTGCCGGCATTGACCTGCATTACTCTTACGTGCTCATCCCGCGTCTTCCTAAGCATCGCTTAGGTGGCGACCTGGCTGAGAAGTTGTCCGAATGGCTGCCGGAACTGTGCCTGGCTTTTGCCTGGCGCTTGGAGGGCATTTCTATTCAACCGGATTTCCTGCAATGGGCGCTTAGTATGCCGCCCGACGCTTCCCCCATCTCAGTGGTTCAAACGCTGGATAAGTATCTTTCCGGCAACATCTTTGAATTCTTCCCCCGCCTGGCGCGCGACAACCCCTCCGGTCATTTTTGGGCGCCAGGCTATCTGGTTGTTAGCGGGGCGCAATTGAGCCCAGCGCGGATCTCCGAACACATCCAGCGCACCCGCGCCCGCCAGGGCGTACCGCGCTGACCCGCGGCCACCCTCACGAACTCGGCACACTCCTCAGCGCTCAAGCTTATTGCCGGCTGATTCGCCTTCATTAAGATTTCCCCTTTTCAAGCTGACCAAGCCAAACATCAGCAAAGTTAGCGCTCCGATTACCAGGATGATAAAGACGCGCTGCAAGATGAGAAAAGAGCCAATGGCTGAGTCGGATACGCCGCCCAGACTCAGGACGCCGTACCAGGCGGCGTCATAGACTCCCAAGCCATCGGGCGTGACTGAGATCACATAACTCATCTGGGTGATAGAAGCGCCAAACAGGAAGGCCAGCGGAGATAAGAAAATACCGACAGCCTGTCCCAAAAAGAAGGCACGCAGACCGATGCACAACTGCTTGGCCACGCTGGCCAGATAGCCGATGGCAAACGTTTTCGGTGGCAGGCTGACGGGCTGAACGGGATGGACCTCTCGGCGCAGCAGTCGCAACACGAATCCACTAGCCAGGTTGTAAAAAAAGAAGATGACCCTCAAGACGAGGGGGGAGCCGAACAGCAAGACCAGGAAGACGAATACGCCGAGAATAAGCAGCAGGGTCAGCGCCTCAGAAAGCGTCGCCTGGCCCAACATAAAAAACAACGCCGGACCCACGAAAACCGCCGAAACGATGAGATCGAGCATCTTGTCGAGGATTAGCGAACTGGTGGATACGTGCAGGGGGACTTTATTGCGGCGCGCCAAAAACAACGTGCGCACCACCATGTCGCTCAGGTCTTTGGGCAGCACGAATCCTATAGACCTGCCTGCCAGGACATAGAAATAACTGTCCAGTTGGCTCAACGCTCGGTATCCGGCAAGACCATTTGCCAGCAAGGCCCAACGGTAACTGATGAACCCGGTTAGCAATAGGGTCAAAAGAAAGCTAAAGAATAAACTGCCCCAATTCAGGGACTGCAAAAAATTCAACGTTTCGAGATCAACACCAGCCAGGCGTAAAATTCCCAGATACAATAACAAACCGGCCACCAATTGGATGATATAAATTGGCGACTTTAATAAGGCCTTGGGTGATTTGATCCGCTTGTCCATAGTTTTTGCTAAGCGCCTATTAGTATCACAAAAAGGTGATCGGAACCAATCGTGACACCTATCCCTAAAGACACCATCATAGTCGTTTCCGGACTGCCCCGCTCGGGCACTTCACTCATGATGCAGGTATTGGAAAAGGCCGGGTTGCCCCTGTTGACCGATCAGTTGCGAACCGCGGACCTAGACAATCAGCGCGGATACTACGAATACGAACCGGTGAAGTTCATGAAGGCAGGGGACTTGACCTGGCTTGAACTCGCCAAGGGGAAGGTGGTAAAGATCATTTCGCACCTATTGGCTTATTTGCCGAGCTCGTACCCAGTTAAGGTGGTCTTCATGCTAAGAGACTTGAGCGAAGTAGTCGCCTCGCAAGACCGCATGTTGAAGAACCGGGGTGAGGTGGAAAAAACCACGGTTGGTGATGGGGAATTGGTGCGCATCTTTGAGAAACACCTCCAGGACATCAAAAGCTGGATCGCCCAACAGCCCAAGATCGAAGTTGTTTACATGGATTACAACTATTTAATGCAGGATCCCTCAACCGCCCTGGCGCCCCTTGAAGGATTCCTGGGAATAAACGCAACTACGCCTGATGTTCTCTCTGTGGTGGACCCAAAATACTACCGCCAGCGTTCGGGAGGGATAACTCGGGCCCACTGATAGGGAGTACAATCGTGCGCGCAAATCGGTGTAATCCTTGAGCAAAGTATTCGTCATCGGCCTGGACGGCGTTCCCCTCGACCTTCTCGAAAATTGGATGAAGCAAGGCCACCTACCCCGGCTAAAGAGCCTCATCGACCAGGGAGTGACCGGCAAACTAAAATCCACCGTACCGCACACCTCCGGCCCGGCCTGGTCTTCGTTCATGACGGGCAAAAATCCAGGCAAGACCGGGGTATACGACTTCCTCTACCGGGACAAAAACAGCTACACTTTCCTGCCGAATAACACGCATACCCGCGCCGGTAAGGCTATCTGGGACATCCTGAGCGAAGAAGGGCTAAAAGTGGGCGTGATGAACGTGCCCATGACCTACCCGGTCAGCCCGGTCAACGGGGCCTTAATGAGCGGCTTCCTTACCCCTTATTACGCCAAGGACTTCTACTATCCCGAGGACTTGTTGGAACGGCTGGAAGCCAAGATAGGCCAAAAATATTACATCTATCCCCTCGAAACGTTCAACGACAAAAATCCGCAGCCGTATTTCGACGCGTCTCACAAAATGCTGGACATGCAAACCGCCAGTATTTCCTTCCTGATGGAGCATCTGGACTGGGATTTCCTGATGGGCGTGTTTTTTGACACCGACCGCATCCTGCACCAAGTCTGGCACTACCTGGATCCCACCCACCCCATGCGCAAAGGGGATGCCGGAGAGGACAAGAGCGGCCCAGTGCTCGCCTATTTCGAGCACCTGGATAGCTGCATCGGGCAACTGGTGGACCAGGCTGGCCCCGATACCAACATCGTCGTGATGTCAGACCATGGCATGGGCGCGGCTCACAACATGATCACCTTGAACACCTGGCTGCTCAACCACCAGCTGGTGAAGCTGAAGGGAAACCTGCTGACCCAGCTGAAACGCCTTCTGTTCAGGTTGGGGTTTACCCTACGCACTTCACACCGCTTGTTGGCGCTGCTCAAATTGGAGAAGCACGCTGAGTACAAGCTGCTTTATTCGGCGGACAAGATCCTTAAAAAAGTGTTTCTGTCATTCAATGACGTGGATTGGACGCGCACCTCGGTTTATTCTGTGGGACGCGACATAGGCCCCTTATTTATCAACATGAAAGGCCGCGAGCCCCAAGGCATTGTTGACCGCGGTGAGGAGTACACGCGCTTGCGCGAATCCATCGCCGAAGCAGCACGCAACATGACTGATCCAAAGACGGGGAAAAGGCTGGCGCGCAGGGTCTTATTCCGCGAGGACGTTTACAACGGCGCTTATTTGGACCTGGCGCCAGACCTGATCGTCGAGCCCAGCGATGAAGACGTGTTCTACGGGCTCAGCGATTTCGGTTCCAACCAGGTCTATGAGCCCTTCTATCGTTACTCGGGCATGCACCGCGCCCTTGGCATGCTGGTGCTGCACGGCCCGGATTTCAAGAAAGGGGAACGCATCGAAGGCGCTGAGATCATTGACCTGGCCCCTACCATCCTGCACGCCCTGGACCGCGCCATCCCCGATGACATGGATGGCCGCCCCCTGCTTTCCGCTTTCAACAGCATGAAAACCAGCAGCCCCAAGTACCGCCAGGTGGAAAAGGACAGCGGCGATAAAACGCAGGATGCGCGCTATTCCCCCTCCGAATCCTATGATATTGAAGATCGCTTGAGGAAGCTGGGTTATCTAGGTTAGCTCAGACTGCGTCATTTAGTCCCCTTCGCTCACATACAAATAGCCTTCATCGCCACCCACCACCAAATGCATTTGGGGGAAATATTCAGCGATGAGCGAAGTATCGAGATCTTCCCAAAAGAAAAACACGAACATAATCTTTTGCCCCTCAGCCAGCCGCTGCTGGATATCCTCCAGGGAGCGGGCAAAGTCTTCACCAGTGGTAAGCTGGGTGGCGGTGTCGAAGGCTACGGGGAAAAGATAAGCCAAACGCCCGGAAAAATAGTAGAGCTGGTGAACGTTGTCCGTATAGATCACATAGTGATCGGGATAGCCCGCCAAGCTGTGCAGCACCTCGCGCTCGGCCAGTTCAGCAAGCGCATACCCTTTGCCGCGATCGTGGGACTCGGCAGCCAGCGCCAGCGTGGTCCTCGAATAGCTTTCTGCCACAGTGAAGACTAGCAAGCCGAAGACAATCAAGCTGGCCATACCCAGCGCCGGCGAAAAAGCCTGGCTGCGTTTCCACAGGAAGTGCAACCCCGCGAAAGCGGACACGATCAAGATCGTGTAAACCGGATACATCATGCGGTCGTCAAGCGGAATGGCGGCCCCGGTATACAGCACCGAAAAGAAAACCAAGGCGAGATAGGCTGGGATATAAACAAAGAATAGCCAGCCAAGCATGGTGGCAGAGGATTTAGCTGGCTTTACCTGGCGGGCTGCCCGGTAGTAAACGAAAACGGCCAGGCTAATGCCAAGCAAGGCGGCCAGCTTGCGTTTGCCGGCCAGCAACAAATTCTGCAAAGGGGAGAACCAAGCGGAGAGAGTGCTTTCGAATACCGCCCATTTTTGGGCGCTGATGGCGTGATAACTGATGATCTTGTTGGTGGCAGTCCCGGCCACGAGCATGTTTCTCCCCAACCACAACGCCATGGGCAACCCAGCCACAGCCGCCAATATGGCAGCTTCCTTCAGCTTGATTTGCCAGGGCTTCCCCGGCCGCAGGAGCAACACCAGGCCAGCGGCGCCCAAGGCAGTTGCGCCGACATAGCGGGTGAGGAACGCCAAGCCCAGGCAGGCAGCTGCATAGACTAAAAACCAATACCTATCCTTGCTAAAGAAATCATCCAACAAAAGGAAGCCTAGCAGCACAAAGGTTACATAGGGCGCTTCGGTCATCGCCCATAGATTGACCTCGAACACCGCCGGCGCCAGCAGGGCAAAAGCGGCCGCAGCCAGAGCAAACAGGCGCGAGGCAGTTAGCCGGAAGGTTGCCAGGCCGATCAGGGCCACATTGGCCGCAAAAAAGAAGGCGGCCAGCCAACGCGCCCCGCTCCACGCCCCCGCCCCAACCCACTCAAACGCAGCCAGCAAGAGGGAATACAGGGGTGGGAATTGAACCATTGGCTTGAAGTCGCCTTCACCGCTCAGACGGCCCAGGCCGATACCACGCGATAGGGTTTCCGCACCCCAGATATATTCGACCGAATCGCTGCGCACGCCGATACCATGTTCACTCGTGCTCCATATCAAAACGGCAACCGCCACCAAGGCCAGGAGGATTAAGCCGATTAGGAATACGAGTTGCTTGCGTGTTTCTAACCAGGCAAGGCCAGCGACAAGTTGTTTATCGATCGTTGCGTTGAGGTTTTTCATGAGAAGGAAGAATTACGGTTGGGATTATACACAGGGGTACATAGATTAGGCCAAACTGATGGATGGTTTCAATTTCTGTGCCATCCCCGGTTAAAGATTGTTGACCCTCACCTGTTCTCCAACCCGCGGAGACTGGCTGACCACTTAGCGAGTAAAATCAAACCCATGCCCCCAATGCTTTATTTAATCGACGGACACGCATTGGCATACCGCACCTACTTTGCGCTGACCGGCGCAGGTGCCGGCACCAGCCGGTGGGTGACCACCTCCGGCGAACCGACCGCCGGCATCTTCGGATTTACCTCGGTGCTGCTGCGTATCCTGGAACAGGAGCGACCCGATTACATTGCTGTGGCTTTCGACCGCGGCCGCACTTTCCGCGACGACCTGTTTGAAGATTACAAAGCCACACGCGAAAAGATGCCGGATGACTTGCGCACACAGATCGACCGCATCCGCGAACTGGTGGATGCTTTCAACATCCCTCGGCTGGAAATGGAGAATTACGAAGCCGACGATATTTTGGGCAGCGTAGCCAGGAAAATCGCCGAGCAGGGCATCGGCGTCAAGATCATCACCGGGGACAAAGACCTGCTGCAGCTGGTGGACCAGCGCGTCATGGTCAGCCTGCCGGGTAAGAGCCTGGCTGATTCAAAGGATTACACCGAAAAAGACGTGGAAGATTTCCTCGGCGTGCGCCCGGAACAAGTGGTGGACTACAAGGCGCTCACCGGGGATAAATCCGACAACATCCCCGGCGTGCCCGGCATTGGCGAAAAGAGCGCCGCAGCCCTGCTGGCGCAATATAAGACACTGGAAGGCATCTACGCCCATCTGGACGAGTTGAAGCCGGCTCAAAAACAAAAATTAGTGGACGGCCGTGAAAAAGCGCTGCTGAGCCAAAAACTTTCCCAGATCGTGACGGACCTGAACATCCCGCTGGATCTGGACCAGGCACGCACCAACCGGCTCCGGCCGCAGGATGTAGAGCCCCTGTTCCGCCAGCTTGAATTCCGCTCGCTGATGAAACGACTGGAAACCGTGACGGAGATCCTAGGTGTGCCAAAAGACACCAGCAGCGGTGGGCAGTTAGGCCTCTTCGCCGACGAGCAAGCCGTAAGCAGGAAGGCCGCCCTCGATACGACCTGCGTGATCGTAGCCACCCAAGCGGCCTTGGCCGACCTGGTCACGGTCCTTTCGGCAGCGCAGGTGATCTCCTTCGACACTGAAACGACCAGCACGCAGCATATGGCCGCGGACTTGGTGGGCATCTCGTTTGCTGTGGAGCCGAAGAAAGGCTATTACGTCCCGGTCGGGCATGACCCCAAGTTAGGAAGGCAATTGCCCATCGACGAGGTCATCCACGCTATCCGCAAACCGATGACCGACCCCAAAATTCCCAAAGTAGGCCACAACCTCAGCTTTGATTACATCCTGCTTGCCCGTCACGGCCTGGAAGTGACGCCGCTTTCCTTCGATACCATGATCGCCGAATGGCTGCGGGATCCCGCCTCGCGCAACCTGGGACTGAAGAACATGGCCTGGGTACGCCTCAACATCCAAATGTCGGATATCGAGGAGCTGATCGGGACGGGGCGCAAGCAAGTCACCATGGCGCAGGTCCCAATCGCGCAGGCTGCCGCTTATGCAGCCGCTGACGCGGAGGTAGTGCTGCGGCTTAAACCCATCCTGGAAACCCGCATGGACGAAATAAGCGGCAGGAAGATCTTTGACGAGATTGAGATGCCCCTGGTGCGCGTTCTGGCTGAAATGGAACGCACCGGCATCATGCTGGACTTACCCTTTGTCCATCAAATGTCGGCTGAGCTGGAAAAGAGCATGGCGCTTATGGCTGACGAAGTCTACAAGCACGTGGGCGAGGAGTTCAATTTGAATTCACCGCAACAGTTAGCTCATGCCCTCTTTGACAGGATGAAGATCGACCCGCCTGCTGGGGTGCGCAAGACGGTCAGCGGCTCTTATTCGACAGCTGCCGATATCCTGGACGGGTTACGCGATAAGCATCCCATCGTGCCCTGGATTCTGGATTATCGCGAGCTCTCCAAACTGAAATCCACCTATCTCGACGCGTTGCCCCTTGAGGTCAACCCGCGAACCGGCCGCGTGCATACCTCGTACAATCAGGCGGGTACCGTCACCGGGCGCATTGCCTCCAGCGACCCAAATTTACAGAACATTCCCATCCGTACCGAACTTGGTCGCAAAGTACGCCGAGCTTTCATCGCCTCCCCGGATCACTATTTGCTCAGTGTGGATTATTCGCAAATCGAGCTGCGCATCGTGGCGCACATCGCGGATGACCAGGCCATGTTGGATGCCTTTCGCGCCGGCCAGGACATTCACGCCACGACCGCAGCGGCCATCCTCGGCCTCAACCTGAACGAGGTTACCGCCGACCTTCGGCGTAATGCCAAGGCGGTGAACTTTGGGCTGATCTACGGAATGAGCCCCTTTGGCCTCACCCGCGCTACCGAGCTAACCCTGGCGGAGGCCGAGAATTTTGTTGCCGCTTATTTCCAGCGCTTCCCCGCGGTAAAAGCCTACATCGAGAACACCAAAGCGCAGGCGCGCAAATTGGGATACGTCGAAACCCTGTTGGGTCGGCGGCGCTTTTTCCCTGGCCTGAAGGATGGCACCAACTACGTATTGCGCGGCCGCTTGGAACGCGAGGCGATCAACAGCCCTATCCAGGGCACGGCAGCCGACATCATGAAACTGGCTATGCTGCGCGTGGCTTCGGCCTTACCCAAAGCAGGGCTACAGGGGCGCCTGTTGCTGCAAGTGCACGATGAATTGGTACTCGAAGTCCCTGAAGACGAAGTGGAGCCAACGGCGCGGCTGGTAAGCCAAGAACTCGGTTCGGCCTACAAATTAAAGGTGCCTTTGGCGACTGATGTGAAATGGGGGCAGAACTGGGGTGAGTTGCAGGATTTCAACCTCTAGACTCTACGCCTATCTATGTGCGATGCGTCGTAAAGACAGCCGGCACCGCTGTCATCCTTATAAAAAAACGGGAGCAGTTTAGTCAGATTGTGCTAGACTTTCTGCGCAACTAATCGCTATGGTCACCCTGCACGGCAACGAGGAAGTTTTTCGCCGCTCCATGAATCAAGGCCATTCCGCTGCCTGGGACGGCAGATGGCAGGAGGCAGTGGAGCACTACAGCCGCGCCTTACAGGAATTTCCCGATAACTCCCCTACCCTGAACAGTCTGGCCTTAGCCCATTTTGAACTGGGCAACCTTGCGCAGGCCTTGGAACTTTATAAACGCGCCGCTCGCCTTTCTCCTGAGGATCCGCTCCCAGTCGAAAAGACCGCGCTCATCTACAAGCAAACCGGGCGGACCAGCGAAGCCGTAGAATATTCCATGCGGGCTGCGGAGCTCTACCATAAGCTGCGCGATGCCGATAAAGCGATCAACAATTGGACACGCGTCATCCGCCTGGACCCCGATAACATCGATGCCCATGCGCGGTTGGCCCAGTTGTATAGCACGCTGGGGCGCACCCCCCAGGCTATTACAGAATACATTTCCGTGGCTGCGCTGCAACAGCATGGCGGGATGATCGATGAGGCGCGCAAAACCGCCGAGGGTGCGCTAAAGCTGAATCCAAAAAATTCTGAAGCCCAGCAAGCCGTCGCCATGTTACAAGCGTTCAAAATGCTGCCCAAGCCGGTGCGACAAAGCACCGTCAGCGGCCCGTTGCGATTGCCGGCGGCTTCCGCTAAACCAGCGCCTAAAAAGACGGCGCGGCTTGAACTGGAGCAGGGACCTAACCCCATTGAAGAAGCCACCCAGGCCGCGTTGCAAGCCCTGGCTGCCATGCTTTTCGACCTGACGCCGGGAATAGCGGAGCCGGTTAAGAAAACAGCTAGCCTGCGTTCCATTGCGCGGGTTGTTTCCGACGGCCTGTTGGCGCGCGGCTTCGACGAACGCGCCATCATCCGCCACCTCAGCCAGGCCATCCAACTCCATACCCAAGCCAAATAT
>DATBWP010000129.1:0-5227 GCA_036514735.1 Anaerolineales bacterium | reverse complement strand
CCCGTCGGCCTGGCAGCCTTGGATATGTTGCGCGTGGAGGCCGGCCTCTTGCTGATCGAAGTGGATTACACCTCCACCCTGCATGCGCGCATCCCCCAGCAGCGTTCCTCCCCTTTTGAAATTGGCCTCGGCTGGGCGGTGAGCTTCAACAAAGCCGATTTCATCGGTAAACGTGCCCTGCAACACGAAAAGCAACTTGGCTCGCCGCGCTCCTTGGTAGGCCTGGAAGTGGGCTGGGTGGAACTCGAGGAACTCTTCGGCAAGGTCAATCTGCCGCCCCAGGTTGCCGGCCGCGCCTCCCGCATAGCCGTGCCTTTGTACGCGAACGGCCGCGCCGGAAGCGCACATATCGGCCAGGCTACCAGCCTCGTGTTTTCCCCCATCCTGAAGAAATATATAGCCCTGGGAACGGTGCAGACCAGCTACGCGCGCCCGGGTACTCAGGTCGAGATCGAGATCACTGTGGAATACGTGCGCACCCGCGCCACCGCCACGGTGACCCGCCCGCCTTTCTACGATCCGCCGCGCAAGAAGGCGCAGCGTCATGGCTGAACCCTACGACGCTATCGTCATCGGCGGTGGCCATAACGGCCTGGTGAACGCCGCCTACCTGGCGCGCGCCGGCTTGCGCGTGCAGGTGCTTGAAAAGCGCCCGCTGGTGGGCGGCGCCACGGTGAGCGAGGAGATCTACCCCGGTTTCAAGTTCAGCGTTTTCTCCTACGTGGTCAGTTTGCTGCGCCCGGAGATTATCCGCGACCTGGAGTTGCCCAAACACGGCCTCACCATCCTGCCGCTGGAGAGTACGCTAACTCCACTCCCCAACGGCGACTATATCTATCGCGGCAGCGACCCGCACGAAACTTTCCGCAGCATCGCCCGCTTCTCCACCCGCGACGCAGAAGCTTATCGAGAATACGGCCATGCCATGTATCAGATGGCCAAAGCCGTCAGATATATCCTCGGCATCCGTCCGCCGGATCCCACGTCTTTGCACCCGCGCGAACTTGGCGCCCTACTCCGATTGGGCCGCCATTTCCTTAAGCTGGATGAGGATAACTTCTACACTCTGGTCAAACTGATGACCATGGGGTCAGCAGATTTCCTGGAAGAGTGGTTCGAAACTGATCCGCTCATCGCCACCCTGTCTTCCAGTGGCATCATTGGCACTTTTCTAGGCCCGCGTTCCCCGGGCAGTGCCTATGTGCTGCTGCACCACTATATGGGAGAGATCGATGGCGTCTTCCGCGCCTGGGGCTTCCAAAAAGGCGGCACGGGCGGCATCGCCGAGGCGATTGCCAGTTCCGCCCGCCATCTCGGTGTGGAGATTCGCACGGATGCGCCGGTTGCCAAGGTCCTCACGCGCCGCGGGCGTGCCAGCGGGGTTGTGCTCGAAAACGGGGACGAACTGCAAGCCAGGCTGGTCGTTTCCAGCCTGGATCCCAAACTAACCTTTCTCAAATTAACAGACCCGGCTGACCTGCCCGATGATTTGGTGAACGCCGTGCGCCATTTCGACACGCACGGCTCCTCGGGCAAAGTGAACCTGGCCCTAGACGCCGCGCCCGAGTTCAACTGCTGGCCGGGAGACGGGCCGCACCTGCGCGGGGCTATCTCCATCAGCCCAAGTGTGGACTACATCGAGCGCGCCTACGACGCGGCCAAATACGGCCACTTTTCACCCAACCCATATATCGATGCCATCTTCCCCTCCATGATCGATCCCGATATGGCGCCGCCTGGCAAACATGTGATGTCTTGCTTCGTGCAATATGCTCCCTACAACCTGGCCGAAGGCACTTGGGAACAGCAGCGCGAAGCCTTTGGGGATGCGGTGGTCAACACCTTGTCGCAATATATTCCCAATCTCAAGAAAATTATCCTGCACCGCCAGGTGCTTAGTCCCTGGGATATTGAACAAACCGTCGGGCTAAGTGGCGGCAATATTTTCCAGGGCGAACTCAGTCTCTCCCAATTGTTTTTCCTTCGTCCGGCGCCCGGCTACGCGCAATATCGCACACCGATCCATGGCTACTATCAGTGCGGCTCCGGCACCCACCCCGGCGGAGGCATCACCGGGGCTCCCGGCCGCCTGGCCGCTCTCGAGATCCTGAAGGATTTACGCCGATGAGCGCCGATTTCGACGTCATCGTCATCGGTGGCGGGCACAACGGCCTGGTATCGGCCGCCTGGCTGGCCAAAGCGGGCCGCAAGGTGCTGCTTTTGGAACGCCGCAGCGCGTTAGGTGGCTCGGCGTCCACTGAGGAATTATTCCCCGGCTTCCATTTCAATACCGGCGCGGCGGATGCCGGCTTGCTGCAATCCTCCGTGATCAAGGAACTCGACCTGCATAGCCACGGCTTGGAGTTTATCGACAGCCGCGTGGCCGCCTTTGCGCCGCAGCCAGATGGCCGCGCTCTCACCCTGTGGCGCGATCCGGAAAAAAGCAGCTATGAGATCGCCGCGCACTCGGCCAACGATGCACGCGCTTTCCTGCTTTTTCAGCAGCAGAATGAGCGTTTCGCCAAACTCCTAACCCGATATGCCGGCCTGAGGCCGCCCACAATTAGGAATAATTCGCCTGGGGTGTTGTTGGCTTGGGTGCAACTGGCCCTGCGCTTGCGCGGCTTGGGCCGGCGCGACATGATGGAATTTTTACGTGTCTTGCCGATGAGCGCTTACCATTATCTGAACGAACATTTCGAAGGCGACTTGCTTAGAGGCTTGCTCGCCTCGGTCAGCGTAACCGGTTCGATGCAAGGCCCGCGCGCTTCAGGGACTGCCTTTATGTTGCTCTACCAGCTCATGGGGACGCCGAACGGCAGTTTCCGCAGTTCCCTGGTAGTGCGCGGCGGCCTCGGCCAGCTGAGCGCCGCCCTCGCCCGCGCCGCCAAGGCCTCCGGGGCCGTCATCAAGACCACCGCACCGGTGCAAAGCATTCTCAGTGAGAATGGCCGCGTGCTGGGTGTCAGGTTGCAGACCGGCGAAGGACTGCGCGCCAAAGCTGTGCTTTCCAGCGCCGACCCGCACACCACTTTCCTGGGTCTGCTGGGCGCCCCGCAACTGGAACCGCGCTTCAGCCGCCGCCTGCGCAGCCTCAAGTTGCGCGGCAGCACGTCCAGTGTGCACCTGGCCCTCAGCGCCCTTCCCGACTTCCCCGCGGCTGCCGGGGAAATGCAGCGGCTGGCTGGCGCCATCGTGATCTGCCCCAGCCTCGATTACGCCGAGCATGCCTATGACGACGCCAAGGTTGGCCGTTTGTCCAGCCAGCCGATCATCGAAGCGCGCATTCCCAGCCTGCTGGACCCCAGCCTGGCGCCTGCAGGCTCCCATACCCTCTCGATGACCGTACGCTACGCCCCTTACCAATTGCGCGAAAGCGATTGGGACGCGCAGCGTGAAAACCTGGGTGACCTGGCTGTCGAAACATTGAGCAAGGTGGCGCTTGACTTGAAATCTTTGATCCTGAACCGCAAGGTGATCACTCCCTTGGATTATGAGCGAGACTACGGCTTGCGCCAGGGCAGCATTATGCACGGCCTCATGGGCTTGGATCAACTCCTCTTTATGCGGCCAGTCCCCGGCTTCGTTGGCTATCGCTCTCCCATTGACGGGCTCTATCTCTGTGGCGCCGGCGCGCACCCGGGCGGCGGCGTGACCGGCGCGCCTGGATTGAACGCCGCCCGCCAGGCGCACAAGGAATTAGGTTAACTCATTGAGTAACGAAGAACGACCGCTTGTTAGTCTACGGCCTTGGGCAGACGCTGACTTCTCTTTGCTGGAACGCCTGATGGGCGATCCGGCAATGACTGAGCACCTCGGCGGGCCTGAGACGCCTGAACAGCTTCGCAAGCGGCACGCGCGTTATCTTCATCCGGCTGCCACTGACAGAATTTATGTGATCACCGTAGGGTCGGAAAACATTCCCGCGGGTTCCGTGGTCTATTGGGAAAGGGTCTGGCAAGGCGAGAAGATCTGGGAGATTGGCTGGGGCGTGCTGCCGGAGTTTCAGGGGCAAGGCTTAGCTTCCAAGGGGACCGCCCTGGCAATTGAAACCGCACGCACCGAAAGGAAGCATCGTTACATGCACGCTTTCCCCTCCATAAAAAATGGCGCCTCCAACGCGATTTGCAGAAAACTGGGATTTGAGTTGTTGGCTGAATACGATTTCGAGTACCCCAAGGGACACTGGATGCGGTGCAACGATTGGCGGCTTGATCTGTTCAGTTGAGTTGTAGTCGTACAGGCACAGCATGCTGCGCAGGAACTAAAACGTAATTGTCCAAGGGGATTATTCCTTCGACAACAGCTTTTTGAGGATATAGCTTCACTCGATTGATGAGCAAGTTAGCGATGGTCTGTTTCGTGGATGCATCCGCTTTGCTCATAGCACGCTTGTAAATGGTTGAGGGGTCTAGCAATTCAGATAAGGTTATATACGGCGTTCCTCGCCTTTCCGGTGCGCTCTGAGCAGCCTTCTGCTTGAACTTTAGGACATGCAGTCTCTTTGAGACTTTGGCCTTCTGTTATCGCAGTTCATCCAGTTCGATACACATTCCCGGTAAGCGTCCAGAAGGCGTTTCTCCCTGGTTAGCCAGCCTTTTTAGTTCTTGCTCGACTTTGTAGAGATTATTCTTGTCCACTTGAACAGGCTGGCTTAGTCGTTCCAGCTTGCGCCCCATTTGGGCATTCAGTAGGTCGGGACTATCCAATAGCTGGATTAGATGGTCACCCGCTTGCTACGCTCCGCCACCGATGAACGCGGCAGGCTGATCTACGGCTACAAGTTCAGGCCGGCGGTGGCGCAGGACGCGTAGTTGCATCATTCACATTCGGATATAAAAGACCGCTCTATTTTTGAGCGATCTTTTTTGTTATCTTTAGGAGACTTTCTACCTAATTCAAATGCTTCTTAATGACTTCCGCCGTCTCCGTATAACCCCTCTCCCGGGCCAGTTGCAGCGCGGTCTTTTTGCTTTCCCCCATCGCGTTCGCGTCAGCCCCAGCCTTGAGCAAAGCCTCCACAACTCTGGTGTTTCCTCGTCCGGCTGCTACCAGCAAAGCCGTGTAACCGCCAGAACTCGCGGCGTTTACATCAGCTCCTGCTTTTATCAACAGTTCTATCATTTCTGGTGAGGATTGCGTCGCGGCCTCGGAAAGGATTGGATTAGCATTTCCCGCCTTAGTTAAGACCCCCCCGCCTTCAACATCTTCTTCCCGGGCACCCACG
>DATBWP010000128.1:0-2636 GCA_036514735.1 Anaerolineales bacterium | reverse complement strand
CACTTTTTCATTTAAGTTGTCGAGCCGGTGCCCGCGGGCGAAGAATCGCAGGTTCTCGGCGGCGGTCAGGTCTTCGTAGAGCGCCGGCGATTGCGGCATATAGCCGATCTGCTCGCGCAGTTGGCGCTTGTTTTTCTTTGGTTGCAGGCCCAGCACGCGCAGGCTGCCGGCATTGGCGTCCGCGACGCCCACCAGCAGCTTAATGAAGGTGCTTTTACCGGCGCCGTTGGCGCCGATCAGGCCGAAGATCTGGCCTTCCTCCACGCTAATGTCCACCTCGTGGAGGGCGCGGATGTGGCCGTAGCGTTTATCGACCCCCCTGGCTTCGATAGCTAAGTTTTGAGTCATGGGCTGCGCTCCTTGTGCTTAAGAATGCCGTGCAAATAGATGTCGATGGCTGTTTCGAAATGGTCGGGCTTGATTGGCAGCCCTTTGATGCCCGCGAACATACCTTCCAGGATCCATTGCGACATCAGCATGCCCATCAAGGTGAGCATCAGGCTTTCAGGGGGGATGGGCCGCAGCGCCCCTTTGGTTTTCTGCAATTTGCTGAAGAACTCTTGTACGGTCGGCAAGATGCGCGCAAACATCTCAGAGGTGTGGCTTCCGTTGAATTCCACCAGTTCAATAAAAAGGAGGTGTTGTAGATAGCGGCGAGAGCGCAATGTGCTGATCACCAACTGAGCCGCGTTTTTCACCAACGTCTCGGTTGAATCTCCCTCTGCCAGCGCCACCTTGGCCATGATCTCCCGGTAGGGGTGGTAGCGGTTCAACACCTCCCGGAAGATAGCTTCTTTGCTGTCGAAGTGGTTGTAGATACTGGCAGGGGTTAGCCCCGCCGCCCTGGCTAGCTGGCGCATGGAAGTGCCGTGATAACCCTGGTTGACGAAGAGTTGGAAGGCCGCCTGCACCAGGTGATCGCTGGTGCTTCCACCCTTGTTGGCGCTCACTGGACTTGAAGCTTTCATTCCATTTTCAATAGAAAAGCGATAAACGAACGTTCGTTTTTATCATAAGACAAAAATAGCCTTTTGACAAGGCGCCTGATGCTTACTTTTTGTTACCCAATTGGGTTATTTGGCGCAACACACCCACGATCAGCATGCCCAGGCTCATGCCCTCCGCCGCGGTAAGGATCGGGCGCTCTTCCTCTTCCGACTCCACCCGTTTCAGCAGCGTCATCCCGGCTGCAATGCCAACCAAGGCGCCCATAATGGCGCTGAGCACAAGGACTTGGGGGTTTCGTTTGCGGTTCATCATGCTCATCCTTATCGCTTGCGTTTGAACACTCGCCGCAGGACCGTCCCCCACGCATCCACGGCGATAAACGGTCGAGTTACTGCCCGCGCCGCCTTTTGCGCCCCGCGGTTGATGCTCTCAACTACATTTTGGGCAGTCGCCGCCGGTTCTGGCAGCCAGCTCATCAACTTGCCGATGCCGCTGGTCAGCACCAGCAGCAGGCCCAACAAAGCCAGACCCACCAAGAGCATAGGTATCGCCAGGAAAATAATGGCGATCTGGGCGCTGCGCTCGATGCTGCCGCCACTGCCAGCCAGCACCAGATAAAACAACAGCCCGCAGACCAGAACACCCGCCATCAGCGGTAGCAGGATCTGCCCAAACACTTCCCCCCGATGAGCGCGGGTACTTGGGTTTAACACCGGTCGCTGGCTGGATTTGGGATCCGGTTTCAAGGTCACAACTCATTCTAACATGGCGATTTTTAGGCGATAGGCGCCATGTGGAATCTACCTGCTTACCGGAGGCGTTTCAGGAAGATCGGGGACACCACCAAACCCACTAGGAAGCCGCCGATGTGCGCCCACCAGGCCACACCTTGCGCCGCTTCAGCGCCGATAGAAGCTAACCCGGCAAAGAGCTGGGAAATGAACCAAAAGCCGAGGAAGAACAACGCCGGGATTTCGATCACCGACATGAAAAAGAAGATTGGCACCAGGGTAACTACCCGCGCCCTGGGAAAAAGGAAGATGTAGGCGCCCAGGACCCCGGCGATGGCGCCGCTGGCTCCCAATACCGGTACGCTGCTTCCGGGAGTTAGGTAGGTCTGCAATGCGCCGGCCGCGGCTCCGCTAAGCAGGTAAAAAATCAAGTATGCAAGGGAGCCCATGCGATCTTCGACATTGTCCCCGAAAATGAACAGTACCCACATGTTGCTGATCAGGTGGAACCAACCGGCGTGCATGAAGATGCTGCTGAAGATGGTGAAACCGTAAGTTAAGGGTGCCGCCTTGATGCGTGCCGGCACCAAGGCATAGGCGCCGACGAACCGTTCCAATTGGCCGCCGCTTAAACCTAACTCATAAATGAAAACCAGCGTGTTGGCTGCGATCAACAGCCAGGTCATCACCGGGAAGCTGCTTGAGCGGTTGCTGTCGCGGAGCGGGATCATGGCGAAGGGCTATCTTATGGAAAGTATAGTGCATTCTTCAAGGCTGTTTTCAAGTCTCAATTCTTGCTGGCGAATTCCTGATCCTCCGTTGATTTCTTGACTCCCCTTCGACGCTGCGAGTATACTCGTTGAGCTGCGGGGTGTAGCGCAGCCTGGTAGCGCACCGCGTTTGGGACGCGGTGGTCGGCGGTTCAAATCCGCCCACCCCGACTCTATGAAAGCCAGA
>DATBWP010000127.1:0-8414 GCA_036514735.1 Anaerolineales bacterium | reverse complement strand
GGGCACGCAGCTCAGCCTGGAATATCTTTTCCTCGGGCTGATCAACCGCGGCTACCAGCCGGCCGCCTGGGAACCGCTCAATACCCTCACCTGGGCCAAGGCCATGGCCTGGGACTTGCGCGACAACATGGATGCCGAGATTGAGCGCTCCATCCTCTTGGCAGACCTGCCCGCCGACCGCATTGCCCAATTATTCCCCGGCTACGATGAGACCAAACCGGTCATCGTTCCGGATTTTGCCCCGCCTGCTCTCAGCGTGCAAAACCTGGACGCCGACTTTGACTATTCCCAGTTGCTTGCCGATCTGATGCGCTCCCTTTCCGTACGTGTCGCTGCCGCCGATGAATTGCTGGGTGGCGATCCCTTCGCAGAGCTCGGTTCCAACAGTTGGGTCATCTCCCCAGACCTCTCCAGCACCGGCGCACCGCTGCTGGCCAACGACCCGCACCTGGACGCCAGCCTGCCTTCCATCTGGTACCAGATTGGCCTGCATTGCTTGCCCAAGGGGCCGGATTGCTCCTATGAGACCGTTGGCGTTTCCTTCGTGGGCACGCCAGGTGTCGTCATCGGCCACAACGACCGCATCGCTTGGGGGCTTACCAACGTAGGCGCCGATGTCATGGATCTGTATGTCATCCTGGTCAATCCCCAGGATCCTAACCAGTATGAAATGAACGGGGCTTGGGTGGATATGCAAATTGTCGAAGAAGAAATCGAAGTGGCCGGTGGGGAAACGGTGAAGTTGCCGGTGCGCCTCACCCAATTCGGCCCCATCATCTCCGATGTATATGGCGATCTGGATGACTTCGACCAAACTTCCGGTTTGGGCTTGCCCGAGAACTATGAAATTGCCTTACGCTGGACTGCCTTGGAACCGGGCACTACGTTTCAATCTATCCTGAACATCAACCGCGCCCAAAACTTTGAAGAGTTTCGCGCTGCCGCCCGCCTCTTCGTCGTGCCCTCGCAGAGCCTGCTGTATGCCGACGTGGACGGAAACATCGGCTACCAATTGCCTGGCCGTATTCCCTTGCGCCCGCTCGCCGATGGCCGCTACCCGGTCCCCGGCTGGGTGGATGATTACGATTGGCTTGGCTATATCGAATTCGATCAACTGCCCTACGCCTACAATCCGGATTCTGGGTTCATTGTGGCCGCCAATAACGCCGTGGTGGCCGGCGATTATCCCCATTGGATCGCCGACCAATGGGACTATGGCTACCGCGCTCAGCGCGTCGTCGATTTGCTGCAAGCCGCGGGCGTGCCGATGGACATCCCCTACTACCAGCGCATGCAAGCCGATACAGTCAACTTGGGTGCCCTGGACCTGATTCCTTCCCTTGCAACCTTAGAGTTCCAGGACGCCGAGCTGGCCGGGCTGCGTGATCAGCTCTTGGCCTGGGACGGCAGCCAGACCCAGGATTCCAACATGGCCGCGCTCTTCAATATGTTCTGGATTGAGCTGCTCAAGGCTACCTTCCACGATGAACTGCCCGAGGCCTATTGGCCTGGCGGCAACTCCACCTGGTATGCAGTCACCAGCCAATTGCTAGCAGACCCGCAATCTCTTTGGTGGGACGACATAACCACTGATTTGGTGGAGACCCGCGACGAGATCCTACGCTCCGCCTTTACCGCGGGGGTGGCTGAAACCAAGCGCCAGTTGGGCAGCGACTCGGCCAAGTGGGCCTGGGGCGACCTGCATCAGATTACCTTCGTGCATCAGACCATGGATAACTTCCCCGTCATCGGCGGCCTGTTCAATCGCGGGCCCTTCTCCGTTTCGGGGGGCAGTTCCATCGTGAATGCCACTAACTGGGATGCGGCCACCGGCGGCTTTTCGGTGACCAGCCTGCCTTCCAAACGTAGCATCATGGACCTGAGCGACTGGGAGAATTCCTTACAGATCAACACCACCGGCCAATCCGGCCATGCTTATCACCCGCACTACATCGACATGGCCGAACCCTGGGCAGCGGTGGAGTACCTGCCGATGCACTGGGAGTTGGAAGCCATCCAGGCGGATGCCGAGTCGCACTTGCGCCTGGTGCCCTAAAGAAACAAAGAGCCCGCTGACTAAGCGGGCTCTTTTCAGCCTATTTGTCATTCCGAGCGGTGTATGGACATTACAATCCGCTAGAGATTCAGGAAAGCGAGGAATTCTTATAACCTTCTTTTCCGAATAACCGTATTCTGCACGCCAAGCGGAATGTTTACAAAAAACTTGGCTGATTATTGTCCAGCCTAACTATTCTGCTACCGCGCTCTTTGGCTTCTTGCGTGTCCGCAGCACTTCGTAGATAGGCGGTAGCACAGACAGAACTACAATGGCGATGATCACCAGGGTGAAGTTCTCTTCCACGGCGGGGATATTTCCGAAGAAATAACCCAAAATGGTGAACAGGCCCACCCACAGCATGCCGCCGATCACGTTGTAGAGCAGGAACTTGCCATAGGTCATCGCGCCCACCCCGGCTACGAAGGGCGCGAAGGTGCGGATGATGGGCATGAAACGCGCCAGGATGATGGTTTTGCCGCCGTACTTTTCGAAGAACTCATGCGTGCGGTCCAAGTATTCCCGCTTCAGGAAACGCACGTCTTCACGAAACACTCGCGGCCCGATGGCGTGTCCGATTGCATAGTTAACGCTGTCTCCCAGGATGCCCGCGAAGCTGAGCAGTAGGAAGATAGCCAGGGGATTGAGCACCTCGGGATGCAAGCCCGCTAGCGCTGCAGCCGCAAAGATCAGCGAGTCGCCGGGCAGGAAGGGAGTGACCACGAATCCGGTTTCGGCGAAAATGATGGCAAACAGAATTAAATAGGTCCAAACACCGTACTGGCCGATGATCTCGGCCAGGTGGGTATCCAGATGCAAAAAGAAATCAATGAATGAAAGAATTAGATCCATAAATAAGGCTTGCTCCTTATCGGGTGACGATTTTACCTGCAGGGGTGCGATGCATGCTGCGATTCATAATATACATGAAGATCAGCGAACCTAACGTTACGCTCAACATAACTGGGACGGCAAAAGAGCTAATCGCAGCCACCACTGGGCCACCTCCACCGCTCTCGGAGGCAGCAGAGAGCAACACCATGCCGTTCCACAGCCCGTGCAGGGTAATGTTGAGCGCCAAAATCCCCAGCAGCGGCAGGATGCGTTTGGTGTTTTTGGCGCGCACCAGCGCGTAGCCGCTGAGCGCCGCGGTGAAAATATGCATGGCGCTGGCCCCAATGCGCGCAACCGCCACCAGGAACAAGGTCTCGGGCTGCGTGTTGAGGGTTAAATTCTCCACCAGGGCATAGCCCGCTCCGCTTAGCGCTCCCAGGGCAAACCCCTGTGCTTCGCTAAGTTTCCTGCCCATGAGCAGGTAGACGGCAAGGGGTTTCAACAACTCCTCGATGAGGGGTACAAAGAAACTAAGGCTGATCAGTATCGAAAACAGAACGAAAGGATCGTTAAAAAATGGCGCCAGGCTTTGCACCAACTGATCGGGGTTTTCTGCGCTGACGTTTTGCAAAGCGTTAACTGCATCCGCCAGGGCAGGGTTGACCTCGACATACACAGTAAGCAGCAAGATGACCGCAACCAGGCCAATAGCTTCCAGGATAAAAGCCAGGGCCGGGGTCGCTGCCAGGCCGCTGCCGAAAGCGCCCCAGGCGCGTTGGGCTGAACCGGGTTGAAGGTCGCGTAAAGCGATCCACAGCAACCAGGCAACCAGCAGCAAGGTTCCCAGCAAAAGAGCGGACAGGGCCAGCCAACCCGGGCCGTTCGCCACTGCCCAGCCGCCTGCGGCAAGCATGGGTGGGAAAAAGAAGATAGTCAACCCCCAGCGGTGGGAAATTTTGAACGGTACCGGTTCTTTGCCCAGGATACGGCGAAAGGAGTAGATCGTTGAAGGGAGCAGCAGCATGCCGATCAGGAAGATGACTGCGATCGGGACAAGTTCGACGAGGGAAGAAAATAGTTGCAGGCCGTTTTGAACTGCTTGCATCATGCTGCCCAGCAAAACAGCCAGGGCTAGCATCCAGGCCAGTGCAATACCCAGCGCGCCCAACCCGAATTGGAGGAAAGTTAGCCAATCCGGGGAAGCTGGCTTCGGTTTTGTAGCGCGCCTGGGGCTCAATGCACCTCGATGGTGACGTCGAGGATGAGGTCACCGGGAGGCAGGTCGGCGCTTTGAGCCGGATCGCGCGGGGTGAGGCTTTCCACAACGTCCAACCCCTGGATGACTTCGCCGAAGATGGTGAACTGTTCGTTGAGGTGTTCGGCAGGCCCAAGGGTGATGAAGAATTGGCTGCCGTTGGATGTGGGTCCCGAATTGGCCATGGCAAGCAGCCCGGCACGGTCGAAGGTGAGGCTGGGGTCGGTTTCAATGGCAAAGGCATAACCCGGGCTCCCATATCCGCTGCCGGTGGGATCGCCTGCCTGGGCGATGAACCCGGGCAGCACGCGGTGGAAGGTAACGTTGTCAAACCAGTTGTGTTCAGCGAGGAAGATAAAGCTGTTTACCGCCATGGGGGCCACATCCGGGAATAACTCGATGACGATTTCGCCTTTCTCGGTGTGCAGGGTGGCGGTATAGCTGGTCCCCGGTTCCAGGTTCATCGCCGGGCATTCTTCGAATTGGCGCTCGCGCAGGAACTCGAGTTGGAGGATCGTGTCGAGGCTGACTCTGTCCACGGGGCCGGTATAGGGAAGACCGTTGATGAGCACAAAGGGCGTGCCGCTTATTTGCTGGGCTTGCCCGCTTTCCCAGGCGGCCTGGGCTTGTGCCGCCAATTCCTCGCTGTGCATATCTTCGCTGAATTGGACCAGGTCCAATTCCAGCTGTTCGGCTGTATCCTGCAGCCAGGCTTCAAACTCGGCCGGGCTCAATCTGGTCCATTCTGCTTGGCGAGCGAAGAGCTCGTCGTGCAGTTCCCAAAACTTTCCTTGCTTGCCTGCCGCTTCAGCCGCTTGCATGGCCAGTGCGGCTTTATCGTGCACCGGCTGTTCAGGTGAGCCGATCAGCGGGAAATGGCGATAGACCACGCGCAGATCATTGGGATAGCGCGCTTCGAGTTCGGCTAACACCCCGCTTAGCTGGGCGCAATAAGGGCATTGGAAGTCGCTGTATTCGATCAGTGTGACTTGCGCAGTGCCTGGGCCGCGCTGCCATTCCGTTTCACCCACTTCGCCAAAGGGCAGGCTGGCAATGTAGTCCGCTCGCTGCGCGGAACTGCTTACCGCGGTGCAACTCGAAGCTGGCAAGGTGGCGCTTTCCAGAATGGGCCCGACCACAATAGAAGTGGGCACCACCGGACTGGCCGGGGAGCAGGCTGCAAGCAAGAGCACGATCAGCGAGAAGTTAATGGCGCGCATAGAGCGGTATTGTATCAAGGGAAAGAATGTGATTTGTGAATCGTGAACAGTGAACGGGAAAAGACCAAGCTTCGGTAAATTTAAATGTTGTTCCCAATCACTAATTACTAATCACTATTCACTTGCTCTTCCGCCAACACTTTTTGCAGATCTTCAAACGAAGTCAGCCAGGCCATGCGGTTTACGAAGTCAATGAGGGACGCGGAGCGGGCACGTAGCTCACGAACCGAAGCTCCCACGGGGTCTTCGCCGGCCGGGCCAAGCGGTGTGTCGGCATAGCTTCCGTAAAAAGCGAAATAGGCCTGGTTGAGCTTGCGGATGGCATAACCCTGATCCCAAAAAAAAAGGCGCTGGGCTTCCATGTAAGCTTCAGCCTCGTCGATGTTGCCTTCCGCTAGCAAGGCATCTACCCGCACGCGCGTGGCATGCATTTCGCTGCGAAAGTCGAACACTGGTGCCACAGGCGGGCCGGCAGCGTCCGGCGCTTCGACAGAGACTGGCGCTGGAGGGGGCGGCAGCAGTTCCGGGTAATAACGCCCGATCACGGCTTCGCTCATTTCCTTGCCTACAATGTTGGCCGTGGTCTCGTTCATGGTGGTCAGGTCCTGGTTTTGGAAATACAGCAATCCCAAGGGCCGCAGGGTGAGGTAATTGTGCGCCCATTCATGTGCGCTCACTTCGATCAACCAATTCAGGTTGCTGCTTTGCGCCACCATGGTGGGATAGACACCAATGCCGCCAACCGGCACCACCAGCGTGGACAGGTTCAGCCCCTTGGCCACTTCGTCCTCGAGGGCGATGTGCTCTTCCAAGGTCAGCTCGGTGCGCAGGGAGATATTGGCCGCCTGGGCGATGTGGTCGCGCGGCGAGGCGATCAGCGCCCAGGGCAAGGGTGTGCTGTGAAAGAGCAGTGGAGGTAGGGGTTGACCTAAAACGGTGAATCCTTGGTCGGCTAGTACTGCGCTGATCTGGGTCTGCAAGATGCTTTCCGCCAAAGGCCCCAGACGGCTGCGTTGCCGGTAGAGCTCATTCAAATGGGCGTTTATTTCCGCTATCTGCGCGGCAACGCGTTGTTGATCAGGATCGGCGTGCAAGGCGCTGAGTTGGCCTTCCGCGTTTTGGATCTCCTGGATCAAGGCCACCGTTTCCAGCACAAGTTCGCGCTGCGCCGCCTCATCCATGTAGCGCTCCGCTCCCAGGGCGGCCTGGCCCAGCTTGAGCAGCGAGGCGTCCGCCAGCCAGGTCACGTAATCAAATTCCAGGTCCCAGGTGTAGGCGTGTGCCCCGGCTTCCGCTCCCGGGCCGCGGGTGCTGGCCCCATTCAGGCATTGGCTAAGCAGCAACAGAAACAGCACTGGGCCTATGCGGCGCATGCTAGGCATCATAACTGGCTGGCAAGCCCAGCGTCAAATGAACATCTGCCGAATGCTATAATCGCGGTTCATGAATTTTCTCATCACAGGCGCAGCCGGTTTCCTGGGTTCGGCTTTAGCGAACCAGTTGTCACGCGAAGGGCACCTGGTGCGAGGTCTGGATAATCTTTCCAGCGGCGAACCCCAGGCGCTCTTTGAGGACGTGCATTTCACCCGCGGGGATGTTAACGATCGGCCCAAACTTTGGACCCTGCTTCAGGATGTGGACTGCGTCTACCATCTGGCGGCGCGCGTCCTGGTGGCTGAATCCATGCTCTATCCGCGTGAATACACCGAAGTCAACGTCGGCGGCACGGTGAGCTTGATGGAGGGCATGCGCGATGTGGGCGTGCGCCGCGTCGTGTTTGCTTCCTCCGGCGCGGTATATGGCGACCAGCAGGAGCAGCCCTTGAGCGAAGATTCTCCGCCGAACCCGCGCTCTCCTTATGCCGTATCCAAGCTGGCCGCCGAATATTATGTGCGCACCATTGGCTCGTTATGGGGCATCGAAACCGTTTGCCTGCGCATCTTCAATGCCTACGGTCCTGGCCAGCACTTGCCGCCTTCTCATCCGCCGGTGGTGCCCAATTGGCTGCGTCAGGCGGTACGCGGCGGCTCGCTGGTGGTGCATGGCGACGGTAAGCAGACCCGCGATTTTATTTACGTGCAGGATGTGGTGCGCGCCCTGGTGGGTGCGGCTACCGCGCCGGACCTGAACCAATTGGTGCTCAATGTGGGCAGCGGCCAGGAGACCAGCATGCGCGACCTGGCCCAGTTGATTTTGGATGTGACCGGCAGCGAAGCCGAAATTTTATACGCCCCACGTAATGATACTGGGGCCTCGCGCATGTGCGCAGACACAGAATTGACCGCCAAGATGTTGGGTTTCAAGCCGCGCACGACCCTGGTAGATGGATTGAAACTCACCTTGAAGGAAGATGAACGCTTTGCGCAGATGGTAAAGGCCTGACAAAGAACACGGCTCTTTTGGGAGCCATGTTCTTTATCATTGCGAGCCCGCTTGCGGGCGTGGCAATCTCCACCATGGAATAGACGGCTATCCTTCGCACTGACAGTAAGAGGAAATAATATGCCTATGTCCACCCAAACCGCAGTATTCGGTGGCGGCTGTTTTTGGTGCACCGAAGCCGCCTTCCAGGACCTCAAAGGGGTTGCCCGCGCTCTGCCCGGCTACGCCGGCGGCCAGCTGCCGCAGCCCAGTTACCAGCAGGTCACCACGGGCGCCACAGGCCACGCCGAAGTGGTGAAAGTGGACTTCGATTCGGACGTAATCTCCTTCGAGGACCTGCTCAAAGTCTTTTTTACCGTGCACGACCCCACCACGCTAAACCGGCAAGGCAACGATATCGGCAGCCAATACCGCTCGATCATCTTATATGCCGATGAAGCGCAGAAGAAAGCGGCCCAAGATTTTATTGCCAGGATTAACCCGCAGTTTGATGGGCGCATCGTGACCGAACTGCAGCCGCTAATCGATTTTTATGAAGCCGAGGAATACCACCACGATTATTTCAAGAAGAATCCTCATGCCGGCTATTGCCAGGTGATCATTTCCCCCAAAGTGGCGAAATTGCGCAAAGAATTTGCAGAGTTGGTACGAAAGTAAATTCTTCTGG
>DATBWP010000126.1:0-4182 GCA_036514735.1 Anaerolineales bacterium | reverse complement strand
GCAAAAAGCAAAGCCAAGGTGGACGCCTAGCGAACGGAAAAGTACTGCGAACGATGTTTTTCCGTTCGTGTTGGAGTTTGTTACCCGGCTACGCTGATAGCAGCCCGCTCGAAGTCATAGGTAAGGATTGTGCCAGCCAAGTCCGATAAGTTAAAGGAATATCGCCAGAGACGCGATTTCCAAACCACCATCGAGCCCAAAGGCGCCGCTGGACCCAGCGGCGCCGCGGAAAAGCGCGGCAAGCAGCCGCGCTTTGTGGTGCAGAAACATGATGCTACCCGGATGCATTACGACTTCCGGCTGGAAATTGACGGCGTGCTTAAGTCCTGGGCGGTCCCTGAGGGACCATCCACGGATCCCCAGGTCAAAAGGTTGGCGTTAGAGACTGAGGACCATCCCTTGGAATACTTGACCTTTGAGGGCGTGATCCCCAAAGGGCAATATGGCGCAGGCCCAATTATTGTGTGGGACAAGGGCACCTTTACGAACATACGCGGCGAGAAACGAAAACCGTTCACGCTGCAAGAATCTTACGATCAGGGCTTGATCGAGGTGCGCTTGGAAGGGGAAAAGCTGCATGGAGCTTACGCTCTGGTTCGCACAAAATTCCGGGACGCGAAGAATAGCTGGCTTTTGGTGAAGATGAAAGACAGCGAAGCCGACCCTGACCTCGATATCGTCTCTGCCTTTCCCGAATCGGTAAAAAGCGGCAAAACTATCGAGGAAGTGGAAACTGAGAGCGGCCGGCAGCCTCTGCATGCTGCGTTCAAAACACTGCCTGAGGAAGGGCAGGGCGAACTTAAGCCAGACGCATTCCCCGGCTGGCTGGAGCCAATGCTGGCCACGCCGGCCGACGAGGCCTTCGACCGCCCGAACTGGATCTACGAACAAAAACTGGATGGACAACGCTGCCTGATCTTCTGTAAGTCCGGCCAGGTGCAGCTGGTTTCGCGCAACAAGTTGCTGATCACCGGCCAATATCCCGAGCTGGCCAGCGCGCTGGCCAAGCAAGTTAAAGGCGACGCGGTACTGGATGGCGAGATCGTAGCCTTCGAAAAGGGACGGCCCAGTTTTGAAATGATGCAAAAGCGCATGCACGTCGAAAAACCCAGCACGACTTTGCAGGCAGAAGTGAAGGTTTTTCTGTATTTGTTCGACGTATTGTTTTTTGAAGGGTACGACACAAAATCGCTGACCCAGATCGACCGCAAATCCTTGCTGAAAAATATCGTGGACTATAAAGACCCAATTCGCTACATGGCGCATCAGGAGGGTAGTGGGGTCAAATTGCTAAACGAAGCCTGCAAACAGGGCTTGGAAGGCATCATTGCCAAGCACGCCACAGCCACCTACCAGCACCGCCGCTCCAAAAGTTGGCTGAAGTTCAAATGCGTGCGCCAGCAAGAACTGGTTATTGGGGGATACACGGAAGGAAAATCAGGTATGCGCGGTTTTGGCTCTCTGTTGGTGGGCTATTACCAGCCGGGGGATGAGCGCCTGCAGTTCGCCGGCGGCGTGGGAACGGGTTTCAACGACAAGACCATCCGTGACTTGAGACGGCAGCTGGATGAGATCGCCAGCGAGAAAAATCCTTTTGCCCCCGATGAGGTGCTGCCGAAAAAAGATGTGCACTGGGTGGAACCAAAAATGGTGGCTCAGGTTGGCTATAGCGATTGGACCAGCGCGAACAAAGTGAGGCATCCGCGCTTTTTAGGCTTGCGCCTGGACAAAGATCCCCACGAGGTGGTGAAGGAAAACAACCAGACGGATGAGGTTCCCGAGCGGGCAGGCGAAGCCTGGGAGGCAGAGGAAGTCCCTGCAAAAGGCAGCAGCCAATCCAAGGACAGCCTACGCATTGTAGAAGGCCACAGGCTGAAACTTACCAACCTCGACAAAGCGTTGTTTCCTGATGGCCTCACCAAAGGCCAGGTGATTGAGTATTACCAACATATCGCTCCAGTGATGCTGCCGCACCTCAAGGACCGCCCGTTGAATTTGGAGCGTTTCCCAAACGGCATTGAAGAAAAGGGCTTCTATCACAAAGAAACCCCCGAATATTTCCCAGACTATATCGAGTTGGTGGAAGTGGAGACCTCGGAAACCGAGACCCAGATGCAGAGCATGGCAAATAACGCGGCTACCCTGGTCTACCTGGCGCAGATGGCTGCGCTCACTCTGCACCAGTGGCTAAGCCGCAAGCAGCACCTGCACCAGCCAGACAAGATCGTATTCGACCTGGACCCATCCACTGACGACAGCTGGGAGGCGGTGAAATCGGGCGCCAAGGATCTGCGCGCCATGCTAAAGGAGATGGGTCTGCCCTCCTTCTTGATGACCACCGGCTCGCGCGGTCTGCACGTTGCCGTGCCGATGAAACCGGAGCACGATTATGAAGCCATCACCCTTTTTGCCAAGGCGGTTTGCCGCAAACTCGAGCGCGAGGACCCCAAGTTCACCACCCAGTTTCGCAAAGAAAAGCGCAAAGGGAGAGTTTTCCTGGACCATCTGCGCAACCGCTATGCCCACACCAGTGTAGCGCCCTATACGATTCGGGCGCGCACTGGGGCGCCGGTGGCAGCCCCGCTGCTCTGGGAGGAATTGGACGACCCCGAATTAAGCTCGCAGAGTTACACGATTCTCAACATGTTCGAGCGATTGGAACGGATGGGTGGTGACCCCTGGAAGGATTTTTTCAAGCACAACACGCCGCTGCCTGATTTTGAGACGATCCAGCAGGTGCTAGGGAATTAAATGGCGCGGCGGATTGCTTGGTTTGCAGCTGGTGGTTATTTGGAAGACTAGGTTCAATGGATTCATCGTTACAAAGGCGTTTACTTGGGCATCGGTTTATTAACTACATAGACGGATATAAAAGCTTAAAAAGACAAGACCGGGATTTTCAAGAATCCCGGTCTTGTCTTAAACCTCTCTATTTAACTTACGTAATCTTTTAGGCGAGAACGCACGCGCGGATCGCGCAGTTTGCGCAACGCCTGGGCTTCGATCTGGCGCACGCGTTCGCGGGTCACGCCCAAACGGCGGCCGACGTCGCTGAGGCTGTGCACCCGGCCATCGTCGAGGCCGAAGCGCAGCCGCAGGATGCGTGCCTCGCGCAGGGGCAGGTTATCTTCGATCGTGCGGGCCAGGTCCTGCTGCAGCAGGGACTGGGCAGTGCTTTCCTCGGGCGAAGGTGAAGTCTCGTCTTCGATCAACTCGCCCAGGACGGAATCCTCGTCGCTACCGATAGGCGTTTCCAGCGAATGGGGCTGGAAGGCGGCTTTGGTGATCAGTTCCACTTCTTGCGGAGTGGTGTCCAAGGAGTCGGCCATCTCCATCAGGGTCGGTTCGCGCTTCAATTCCTGCTTCATGGAGTTCTTCGTGCGCATCAACTTAGCGATTTTGTCGCCCATGTGGGCGGGGATGCGAATGGTACGTGATTTATTGGAGATAGAGCGGGTGATAGCCTGGCGGATCCACCAGGTGGCGTAGGTGCTGAATTTGAACCCGCGCCGGTAATCGAATTTCTTGGCGGCGCGCATCAGACCAATATTGCCTTCCTGGATCAGGTCGATCAGGGGCAGGCCGCGATTCATATTCTTCTTGGCGATGCTAATCACCAGGCGGGAGTTGGCAACGATGATGTGCTGGCGTGCGTCCCAGCCTTCCTGGACTTGCTTGAGCAGGAGTGCCCGTTTGGCGGTGCTCAAGTTTCGCTCGGCCAACTTGGCGCGTGCCTTGTTGCCGCGCTCCATGGCTTTTGCCAGGGTGACTTCTTCCTCTGCCTTCAGCAGAGGTACGCTGGCCGCCTCGTTGAAATAAAGGCGCACTAAGTCACCGGTCTCGGCTTCTGCCAAGGGGTCATCGCTGTTGTATTGAACCTCGCCTTCGGGCTCAATGTCCGACTCCACCGAATCTTCCAGGTCGGGAGTTTCCGTATCAGGGGTCGCGTCTTCATCCTCGACCAGGGGGATACCCGTGCTCAACAGCGCCTCGAAGATGTCTTCAAGCTGCTCGGATTGGCGCTGTTCACCGGGTACCAGCTGCAAAACGTCATCGATGCTCACATAGCCCTGTTTACGGCCCAGCTTGATCAGGGCTTCCAGGGAATGCTCTTCCGCGACGTCTTCGTGTTCAAAGGCTTCTATCGTTTTTACGGTCATTTCTAAAATGTAACCTCCGTTA
>DATBWP010000125.1:0-3367 GCA_036514735.1 Anaerolineales bacterium | reverse complement strand
CGGTACTGGCCACCCTGGCGCAAGAAAAATTCACCGACCCGGCGATCGGCAAACTGCTGGACGCGCTGCAGAGTTACGCTGAAAGCCAGCCTTATGATTCAGATGACGCCGCGCTCATTCGCAAGGCGCGCCGTGATTACGAAAAAAAGATCAAAGTCCCCACCAAATGGGTGACAAAGTTCAGCGCTCACACCGCTGAAATCTATCAGGCGTGGACGGAAGCGCGGCCTGCAAATAACTTTAAGGGCGTGGCAGACCTATTGAAGAAAACACTTGATTTCAGCCGGGAATATGCAAATTTTTTCCCCGATTACGAGCACATCGCCGACCCATTGATCGACGTCCTCGACCCGGGCATGAAGGCTTCCGACATCCAACGCGTATTTGAGGACCTGCGCCAACAATTGGTACCGGTGGTCAAGGCGATCACCGAACAGGAAATGGCTGACGACAGCCCACTGCGCGCCGGCTATGCGGGGAGCGAGCAAATCGCCTTCGGAGAAGGGATAGCCAGGGATTTTGGTTTTGATTTCTCACGCGGCCGCCAGGACCTAAGCCCCCACCCCTTTACCACTAACTTTTCAATTGGCGATGTGCGCATCACCACGCGCATCAAGGAAAACGACCTATCGGATGCGTTGTTCAGCACGCTGCATGAAGCCGGGCACGCCCTATATGAACAGGGCATCGACCCGGCGTTGGAGGGAACGCCGTTGGCTGGCGGCACATCTGCCGGCGTGCACGAAAGCCAATCGCGAACCTGGGAAAACCTGGTCGGGCGCGGCCGCGGCTTTTGGCAGCATTATTTCCCCAGGTTACAGGAGCGCTTCCCCAAGCAACTCAGCCGGGTTAGCCTGGAAGCTTTCTATCGCGCCATCAACAAAGTATCCCGATCCCTGATCCGCACGGATGCCGATGAAGTCACCTATAACTTGCATGTCATGCTGCGGTTCAACCTTGAATTGGAGCTACTTGAGGGCAAACTGGAGATCAAAGACCTGCCTGAAGCCTGGCATAGCCGCTACCAGGCGGACCTGGGCGTGCATGCACCCAGCGATGTGGATGGAGTGCTGCAAGATGTGCATTGGTACTCGGGAGTGATCGGGGGCGTCTTCCAAGGATATACGCTGGGCAACATTATGAGCGCATTGTTTTACGACTCTGCATTGGCAGCTCATCCCGATCTTCCTGAGCAGATTGCCCAAGGAAAATTCGATACGCTGCATAACTGGCTTAAGTCAAACCTTTATCGTCACGGTTCCAAGTTCACGCCCAACGAACTGGTTGAGCGCATCAGCGGAGGACCTTTGCGCATTGAGCCGTATATCAAGTATCTAAAGACGAAATATGGTGAACTGTATAGACTTTAGGCTTGGTCAAGGCTAATTAGCTCGCCGCACCTAACAGTTCCAGGGGCACTTAAGACCTCAAAGCAGGTCTGATTCTGGTATAAAAACAGTGGTTAAACGCCGCATTAATAAAAGCCAGAGCAGAATAGCAACCCGCCCCGGTGGGTAGAATCTAGCACGAGGAGGCACCCAGATGACCAAATTCCCATTGATTGGCTTAATCTTTGCTGTATTCTTTCTCACCGCATGCGGCCTTTCGGAAGCGGACGTACAGGCAACCGTTAGTGTGGCGGCAGGCGATGCGGTAAATACTGTGCACGCGCAATACACTGAAATTGCGCTTCTGACCCCCAGCCCCACCAATACGTTGGCAGCCAGCAGCACGCCAGCGGTCACGAGCACCCTGGCGGCTACAGCTACCACCTCCGCCCTAGGCACCAGCACCAGCGGCTGCGATGTAATGACCTTCGTGGCTGACGTCACCGTGACAGATGGCGAGGAGATCGCGGCCGGTACGCCGTTTACCAAGACCTGGTCCGTTAAAAATAGCGGTACCTGCGACTGGACTACGGCCTACACGTTGGCGTACAGCAGCGGCGAGCAGATGAGCGGACCGACCAGCCAGCCGTTGACGGCGGCCGTGGTTGTGGGCGCCACCGCGGATATTTCCGTCCAGCTAACCGCCCCTTCGACCTCCGGGGAATACACGGGATGGTGGGCGATAACCAACGCGGCCGGTCAGCCCTTTGGCTTCATCTCGGTAGTCATCAAAGTACCCTAGTCTTAAGGTCGATTTAGGCTTCAGGCCTTGGAGTGATATCCACCGAGGCCTGCAGCAGAGCGGCAATCTCAGGAGAGTCCACCTGGGCCAGTTCGCTGACCCGCAAATGGCGGGCTCTCTTTCCTGTCCCCTGAAGCAAGCCCTCGGAATCTGGCAAATCAACCCCCCGGGGAAAGCCTAAATTGACGTATTCGTCGTAGAGGATGATCACGCAGACCAGGTGGGTATAGGTCTTTGCGTAACCATAAGCTAATAGATGGGCGGGAACGTCGATCTGTTCTATAGCCTCGGGCTCGATTTCGAAGACCAGATCTCGCAGAGCCAGGGCTAAATTGCGGACTTCCGGAGCAAACTTTGCCAAGAAGTCTTCCAGTTCGACAGTGATCGTTTGGCTAGCGCGCGCCATGTTAGAAACCAGTAAGATCAGGCCAAGTATAATCGTCTCTCCCGGAGGCAGAACTACATGACAGCAACTAAGCACAAAGTACGGGTCGCGCTTATCGGCGTCGGCAATTGCGCAAATTCGCTGGTGCAGGGCGTCGAATACTATAAAAACGCCGTGGAGGGTGACCAAGTCCCCGGCTTAATGCACGTTAACCTGGGCGGTTACCACATCCGCGATATCGAATTTTCAGCCGCGTTCGATGTGGTCTCCACGAAAGTGGGCAAAGACCTCAGCGAAGCCATCTGGGCTTACCCCAACAACACCATCAAATTCGCCGAAGTGCCACGTCTAGAGATCCCCGTGCAACGCGGCATGACCCACGATGGATTGGGCAAGTACTTGCGCGAGGTGGTGGAGAAGGCGCCCGGCCCTACGGCAGATATCGTGCGTATTCTCAAAGAAACCAAGACGGATGTGGTGGTGAATTACTTGCCGGTCGGTTCGGAGATGGCCACGAAATGGTATGTCGAACAGGTGCTCGAAGCGGGTGTGGCCTTTGTAAACTGCGTTCCCGTTTTCATCGCCAGCCAAGCTTATTGGGCGCGCCGCTTTTCCGAGCGCGGATTGCCCATAATCGGCGATGATATCAAGAGCCAGGTGGGCGCCACCATCACCCACCGGGAACTGGCGCGGCTCTTCGTGGAACGCGGTGTACATTTGGACCGAACCTACCAGCTCAACTTCGGCGGCAATATGGACTTTTACAATATGCTGGAGCGTGAGCGGTTGGAATCCAAAAAGATTTCCAAAACCGGCGCGGTGACCAGCATGCTCCCCTATGAGATGGATGCC
>DATBWP010000124.1:0-5124 GCA_036514735.1 Anaerolineales bacterium | reverse complement strand
CCGCCGCACCACCCACAAGCTTCCCAGGGAGCCGCAGGCAACCTGGCGACCGAAGAACCCCTGCTGTGATTGTTAAATAATATTCATTGGAGGGAGGTTGGATAACCAATTAATAAAGATCCCGCATATTCACGGGGTCTCAGGAGACTAACGGAACAAGTGGGGGGAACAAAAAAGGGCTTTACCAGCCCTCAATGTAATTCGACCACTCGGTGTTACTGTGCAAATAACGGCTGAAAATGTAATGGGCGGTGGCAGCAGGCGCGTTTGGTTTCCGGTGCAAGGCCATTCCGGCGCTTTCCACCATGCGGCCGCCCTTACGGTGGTTGCAGCCCCGGCAGGCGGTCACTAGATTCTCCCAGCTATGTTTACCACCTAGACGGCGGGGAATCATGTGGTCCAGAGTCAGGCCGTCGCTGCGGTTGCCGCAATATTGGCAGGTGTAATCGTCCCGCCGGAAGATCTCCTGCTTGTTCAGCTTGATGTGGGGGCGGGGGCGTTTGATGATGCGGTCTAACCGAATTACGGAGGGGGCAGGATACAAGGCCCGGGCGGTGTGGATTTCTCCCCGCCCGTTCACCAGCATGGAAGCCTTGTCACTGAAGATCAACCCCATGGCCCGCCTGATCGTGCATACATTCAGGGGCTCGAAATTGGCGTTCAGCACAAGGACAGGGTCCTTAAGGTTGCTTTGCATAATGATCAAGTCTATGGCGTGGACTGCAATGCGCCGAATTATAGCATACGGACATGCGTGCTATAATCCGGGGCGATGCACGCCTTTTGCGCTTATTATTACCTTTATTCACACTGATCGCTGGGCACGAGGCTTTTCACGCGCCCTCGCCAGCGAGGGCGCGTTTTATTTAACCCTGCGAAGGTTAGTTAGAAGTGAAATTCTGATTTATAACCCTTCGCAAGGGTTGTGAATGCAAACGATGGAGGTTCACCCATGAAGATTGAGGAACAGGTGGCTACTCTGATGCAGGGTACTGAATATGGCGATCAAAAGTTAAGGGATGCCATGCAGGCTGAGTTGCGCCAACGTTTGCAGGAAGCCGAGCAAACCGGCCGCAAGCTGCGCGTCTATTGTGGGTTCGACCCGCGCACCACCGATCTGCATTTAGGCCACACCATCCCCATGCGTAAACTGCACCAGTTTCAGGAACTCGGCCATGAGGTTACCTTCCTCATCGGAACCTACACCTCGCTGATCGGCGATCCTTCTGATCAGGATAAACTGCGGCCCCTGCTAACCCCGCAGCAGGTGGAGGAGAATGCCCGCACCTATGCCGAGCAGGCTTTCCGCATCCTCGACCGGACCAAAACCCAGGTGCGCTACAACGCCGAATGGCTCTCGAAAGTTAGCTTTGCTGCCTTGATCAGCTTCGCCTCCAACTTCACCGTGCAGCAGTTCCTCACCCGGGAAAATTTCCGGGAACGCTGGGAGAAGGGCGATGCCATTTACCTGCACGAGACCTTCTACTCCCTCATGCAGGCTTACGATGCCTTCATGCTGAAAGCAGACGTGCAGGTGGGCGGCAGCGACCAGCTTTTCAACATCATCACCGCTGCCCGAAAACTGATGACCGCGCTAGGCGCCAAACCTAATATCGGGGTCATCATGGGCATCCTGCCTGGCACGGATGGGGAACTGAAGATGAGCAAGTCGTTGGGGAACCACATCCCACTTAATACCGATGCCAATGACATGTACGGCAAGGTGATGAGCGTACCGGACAAGGCCATGGGCGCTTACATGCGACTGGTCTCACGTTGGACAGCCAGCGAGATCGCGGCCAAGGAGAAAGCTATGGCCGCCGGCTCCTTGCATCCGCGGGATGCCAAGGCTGAGATCGCCCGCGAGATCGCTGAGATCTTCTATGGAAGTGAAACCGCCAAGGCTGCCCAGGAAAATTTCACCCGTATCTTTCAACAGGGCGATGCTCCCGCCGATCTTCCCACACATAAAGTCGCGCCCGGGCAAACGGTCTTAGACGTTTTGTTAAGCGCCGGGCTGGCGAAAAGCAAAAGTGAGGGCAGACGGTTGATCGGACAGAATGGGGTCAAGTTGGATGGGACTGTATTGAATGACCCCAATCAACCTTTTCCCGGTCCGGGTGTCTTGCAGGTGGGAAAGCGTCGCTTTGTGAATATCGAGAACTAATTCGCTGACGCGGCGATCAGGTTTCGGCCGATCGAGCGTGCCAGATCGGGATTGTTATTTTCCAATAAAACTACTACGCAACGCTCAACGCCACTTTTGTCGGCCAGGCTGCCTGCCAGATACCAGGTGTACACCTGCTCCAGGTCCCCAACTGCGCGGCCGGTTACTTCCCAAATTGAAAGCGGCTTGTACGCCAAGCCTTGCACCACGCCGGTTGAAAACGCTCCATCTAGAACTAATTGTGGTTCGAGCCCCAGGTCCAGCGCTTGCCAGCTTCCAGCCGCGTCCTCTATCTCGAAGACGATCCGGGCCTCTGGTCTGGCTCCCTCGTTGCTCAGAGCACACGCCGCGCTGGCCATCTGCAAAGGACTTAACAGCAACCCATCCTGGCCAATGGCGGCAACCTCTGGCCGGTCTATGCTGGATGGTTTACTCTGGGTCTGCAACTCTAATGGAAAGTTTGGAGTGGTGTAGAAACCAAGGTCGTCGAATAAGGCCAACAAGCGTTCACCGCCCAAAGCCACGCCCAACTGGGCCAAAGCCCCCGGACATGCGGATGCCACTAAATCAGTCCAGTTTTCTGCATTAGCAGGTTCCAGGACGCAATCGAACCGCTGACCGTCGAGGGTGAACCAGGTTTCCGCAGGCAATTCGACAGATAAGCCTGCTGCCTGGGCAGATGCCAGCAGGAAGGGCCCCAATCCGCTCCCGGGTGGATAAGCAAGCTGGATCGCTCGGTTTACTAGGGGGGAGTTGACTGTTTCCGCCAATGTATCCCATTGGTCGTCCAAGGTTCGCGGGTCATAAGCCGGCTGAGAGGCCATCGCCAGGATCTCACCGTTGCCCGCATCCATCACCACCGCAGCCCCCGACTGGCCGGCCAGCAACCGGTAGGCAAGCGTTGATAATTCGGCATCCACACTAAGGAGCACATCCAAGCCCGGAGGGGGTTGCCCATATAGCAAATGGTTCAACCATAATGTGAGTGTGGGTTGGTTCTCTTCACCGCGCAATATCCCATCCAAACCAGCCTCCAAACCAGATTGTGCCAGGACGGGATGGGAGTAACCTAAAACGTTTCCCATTTCAGGAAATAGATACGCACGCTGATAGTCTCCCGCCTGGCCGATTGTCTGGTTGAGGATAGTTCCGTGGCGATCCAACAATGCGCCGCGCGCCACATAAAGGTCAGATTGTGCGCGGCGTACATTGTCTGGCCGGGTGAGCAGATCGGGGCCGCGTGCCAGGCTCCACCAGCCCGTGGCCAGAGCAGCCAGCCCAAAACCGGTTAACACGATCCATGCAACCACCAAGGTCGGCCGCGAGCGGGTGACAGGAGCGGCGCGCCGAATGCCTTCGTGACTCACCAGGCTAAGCAACAACAGGGCTGAAAATGAAGCCATTAAGGAGGAACCTCCATAAGACACGAACGGTAGGGTAACCCCAGTAAGCGGAAGCATGCGAATATTGCCACCGATGATCAATAAACTTTGGCCTGCCAGATAGGCGCTAAGGCCAACGGCCAAATAGCGTTGGTAGGCATCTCGAGCGCGCAATGCAATGCGCAGGGCGCGTAAACAAAGGAAGCTGATTGTTCCTAACAAGGCAACCGCGCCTACTAAACCGGTCTCCTCGACAATGGAGGTGTAAATGAAGTCACTATGCGAGACCGGCACAACACCTGGATTGCCCAACCCGGGCCCGCGTCCAAGCAAACCCCCGGAAGCCTGCGCCAGCAAACCTTGCACGATCTGGTAGCCACTCCCAATGGGATCCCTCCATGGATTCAGCCAGATCTCCACGCGTTGGTGAACCAAGCCTACCAATTCATAGCCTGCCACCAAAGCGAGAACCAGGATAAAGGCGGACGCAACCAGGAAACGCCGCCGGCCAGCGGCGTTATATATCAGGATCATGTAAATAAAAATAAAGACCCAAGCTGTCCCCAGGTCGCGCTGCACCAGTAAGAGGAGCAGGGAAAGGCCGGCCATCAATGCTGTAGGAGCCAGCAAGGGCAGCCAACTCGTTACTAGCGGCTGGCGATCGGCCAAGTAAGCAGCTAAGTAGATGACCAGTAACAGCTTGAGAATTTCGGATGGCTGGAAATAGACTCCGCAACACCCGAGCCAAAGGCGGGGTTCTATGCCCGAAGGGTTGGTCCCGAAGAAAAAAGTCAGGGCGGTGATGGCAAAGCCGCTGAAAAGCCACGCGTATTTATATTGGCGCAGGGTGGGCAGGATCTGCTCCCTGAACTTCAGGGCGAGGATGAATAAGAAGCCACAAACAGCCAGCCACAGCGTTTGCCTCAGACCGAAGAGCGTGGTCAATCGCAGGATGGTGAGTAAGCCCCAACCACTCAGCAGCGCAGCCAGCGGAACCAGAAAGATATCCCGGTTAGGGAGATAGATGCGCACCTGGCGGTCCATCAGGAAGAAGACCGCCACCCAAACCGCGAAACCCACCCAGTGGACCCAGCGCAATTCCGCAAACCCTTCGAATACACGGTCACGCACCGCGGGGGAGATGGTTAGGCCCAAGGCGTAAGCGCCCAGGAATAAAGCCGCCAGCCTGAGCAAGCTGGCGGATAGGCTGGCCGGCAGTAGGAGCCGGAAGTGTTTTAAGTTTTTCATCTGATGATTAGCATGATCAAGCAACCATGCGAATTTGATCGAAGTTCTTCCTCGGTGGAACGCTCATTTGCTTAAGTATTTATCAACCAGCAAGCCCAGTTTCTTGCGCTGAACTTTGGGGATATGTTTGGCATCGGTGACCAAGGCGGCGGAAAGGGCAGTACCGCAATCGCAATGCTGCTCCACGTCCAGGCTGGCGGCCAGATTTTGCACGGCTTGCTGCGCCATGAGCAGATTCTTTTGCATAGTGCTGATGACCATATCCACATTCACCGGTTCTTCATGCCATACGTCAAAATCGGTCACGTGGGCCATGACCGCGTAACA
>DATBWP010000123.1:0-2491 GCA_036514735.1 Anaerolineales bacterium | reverse complement strand
CTAGCCTTTGTGGCGGTGACCTTCGGCTACATGTTCGCCCCCACCTACGCCCAAGTGTTGACCCGCCTCGTCACCAGGGAAGGCTGGAAAAACCTGCACCTCGGCCTCAACCTTGCCAAGGGCTGGCCTGCCTGGTTGGCGGCCTGGCTGGCTCCCATTGTCTTGTGCCTCCTGGGCGCCGCGCTGTATTTCCTTGCCTTCCCCGGCCAGGCGGATTTAAGCCTGCCCATTTGAACGAAATGCTGCAGCAGGTGCAAAGCCAGGGAGCTCCTTTAGACATAAGCCCCTCTACCCTGCTGTTGGTCCTGCTCGGGGTGGCGGTGTTGGCCGCGCCGCTGATCAACAGTTTCTTCACCTTTGGGGAGGAATTCGGCTGGCGCGCTTATTTGCAGCCCAAGCTCATGCCCTTGGGCTTTCGCAAGGCTATGCTACTCATGGGGCTGATCTGGGGGGTCTGGCACTGGCCGCTGATCGCCATGGGCCACAACTACGGTCTCGATTATTTTGGCGCACCTTGGACTGGCATGTTGGCCATGGTTTGGTTTACCTTTGTGGTGGGCACCCTATTCGGTTGGCTGGTGTTGCGCGGCGGCTCGGTCTGGCCGGCAGTCATCGGCCATTCGGTGATCAATGCCTTTGCCGGCTTTCCGATTTATTTACTGGCCTCGGACGCAGAACCCAATTTACTCTTGGGCCCAATGGTCATTGGCCTCATTGCCGGGTTGCCCTGGACGGCAGTTGCCATTTACCTCTTGTGGAAAGGAGATCCCAGCCAAGCCTAGAGTTCTGTCATCGTGCGCAGCCCGATAGGAACTTTTAAAGCCAACCTTGGTTGCTATCACCTCTGTGGAAAGGAGATCCCAATCAAGCCTAGAGTTCCGTCATCGTGCGCAGCACGATAGGAACTCTTAAAGCCAACGTTTTTTGTTGGCTAAGTTTCACGTGAAACATCTTGGGATGAAATGGACTCTAAAATTCCTGCTCATGACACCATGATTGCCACCCGGCGGCTTACCAAGCGCTTCGGTAAGGTGGCCGCAGTTGAAGACCTCGACCTGGAGATCAGGGCTGGCGAGGTATTTGGCTTACTCGGCCCCAACGGGGCCGGCAAAACCACCACGATCCGCATGCTGTGCGCGTTGATCGCCCCCAGCAGCGGCGAAGCCTGGGTGGCGGGCTATCGCCTAGGCCGGGATGACACCCAATTGCGTAAGACAGTCGGCATCCTCACCGAAACCCCCGGGCTTTACGAGCAATTGAGCGCTGAACGCAACCTGTCATTCTTTGCCCAACTATATGAAGTGGAGAAAGTAGACCAGCAGGTGCAGCGCTATCTGACCATGCTGGGGCTTTGGGGCCGCCGCCACGAGGCTGTGGGCACTTTTTCCAAGGGGATGCGCCAGAAGCTGGCCATTGCCCGCGCCCTGCTGCACGAACCCTTGGTGCTGTTCCTCGACGAACCCACCAGCGGCCTGGATCCCGAGGCAGCCCTGGTGGTGCGTGACTTCATCCTGGAGCTTAGCAGGGAAGGCCGCACCATCATGCTCTGCACTCACAACCTGGATGAAGCCGACCGGCTGTGCGACCGGGTGGCGGTCTTCAAAACGCGCCTGTTGGCGCAGGATTCGCCCACCAATTTGCGGCGTAAACTTTTTGGGCGGGCAGTCGTGTTCCATTTAGCCCAGGTCGATTCAGCCTTCATCGCAGCCTTGCGCCAGAAATCTTATGTCCAAGGCGTTGAAACGGTTGACAATAAAGTGGTGGTGAAACTGGATGACCCTGAACTGCGCAACCCTGAGTTGGTGCAAGAACTGGTCGCCTTAGGTGCCCAAATCCAGTTCGTGGGGGAAAAGCGCCAAAGTTTGGAAGATGTGTATTTGCAACTGATCGGGGACGAGGTGCAGGCATGAAGAAAATTTGGATCCTAGTGCGCAAAGAATGGTCCGAGGTTTTCAAGAACAAGATGGTCTTGTTCAGCGTCAGCTTCATGCCGTTGATCTTCACCATCATCCCCTTGGGCATCTTATACAGCATGCGCGGCGCCACCGACATCTCCACTATCGAATCCGAATTTGGCCCCGCGTTGGCGCAAATGCGCACGTTGTGCGGCCCGTTGACCGCGTTCGAATGCACCCAGTTCCTTATCCTGCAGCAATTCATGGTGTTGTTCCTGATGATGCCCGCCATTATTCCGGTCACCATCGCTTCCTACAGCATCGTCGGCGAGAAGAACACGCATACGTTGGAGCCTTTGCTGGCCACGCCGATTACCACCGGACAATTGCTGGCGGGCAAGGCCTTGGCCGCGGCCATTCCGGCTGTGGTCGCCAGCCTGGTCAGCTTCCTCGTCTTCGCCGGCGGCACCGCCCTGCTGGCCACCAGCCCGGCGGTGGCCTTGCAGTTGTTCAGCCCGTTGTGGATGAGCGGTATCTTTGTGGTTGGGCCGCTGCTTTCGCTGGCGGGGGTGAGCTTGGCGGTGATGATCTCCTCA
>DATBWP010000122.1:0-4175 GCA_036514735.1 Anaerolineales bacterium | reverse complement strand
GTTAGCGATTATGCTATCGGCACCCCGCCGGATGCGGCTAACTTCCCGCCGCGCAATCGCATCATCTCCGGCCTCTCACTGGCCGTGGTGATCATCGAAGCGGGTGAGCAAAGCGGCGCGCTGATCACCGCCGGCTTTGCCGCCGAGCAAGGCCGGGAAGTCTTTGCCGTGCCTGGCAGCATCCATGCGCCGCAAAGCAAAGGCGCCAACATGCTCATCCAGCGCGGCGCGCATCCCCTCATCCGCTTTGAAGACTTGTTGGATGTACTCAACCTTGAAATGATGGCCGAGCACCGCAGCGCCACCGCGGCCCTGCCCGCGGACGCTACCGAGGCGCAGCTGTTCGGGCTGCTGGGCCAGGAGCCTTTGCACGTGAACGAGCTCGGCGCGCTGGCGCATTTGCCCATCGAGCAGGTATCCTCAACCCTGGCGCTGATGGAGCTCAAAGGCCTGGTGCGCCAGGTGGGTGGCATGTCTTATGTGGCTGCCCGTGAATTGCAAGCTGATTACCGCACTGACGCCGAGGGCGCCCAGTAAAGGAAGGTATGGTCGAAAACTTTTATGCAGTCATCATGGCGGGGGGCGGCGGCACGCGCTTGTGGCCTCTTTCCCGCCAATCGCGCCCCAAACAGATGCTGCAATTGGTGGATGACCTCAGCCTGTTCCAAATGGCCGTGCGCCGCCTGGAGAACCTCTTTCCGCCCGAGCGCATTTTGGTGGTGACCAACGCTCAGCACGCGGTCGAATTGAAGTCCCAGGTTCCCGAATTGAGCGCCGAGAACTTCCTGCTGGAGCCACGGCCGCGCGGCACAGCCGCCGCCATCGGGCTGGCAGCCGCTTTCCTGCACAAACAGCAGCCCGGAACGGTGATGGCCGTGCTCACCGCCGACCATTACATCGCCAACCAGGCTGAGTTCCACCGCCACCTGTTGGCCGCCCAGGAATTGGCCCTTCAAGGCCACCTGGTCACCTTGGGCGTTGAGCCGACCTACCCGGCCACCCAATACGGCTATATCCAGATGGGCGAATCGTTGGGCGAGGTGGGAGGCTACCCGGCCTATCAAGTGCAGCGTTTCAAGGAAAAGCCCGAAGCCGCCGAAGCCCAGCGCATGCTGGAAGCCGGTAACTTTGCCTGGAATTCCGGCATGTTTATATGGAAGACGGAACGCATCTGGGAGGAGTTCAGACAGCATCTTCCCGATCTACATAAAGCGCTCGAAGCCATCAGTGATGCCTGGGTGGAGCCCGAGTTCGAAAAGGTGCTCAATGACGTCTGGCCGCGCATCGCCTCCCAGACCATCGATTACGGCGTGATGGAACATGCTACCGACGTGGCCGTGATCCCCGCCAAGGGTCTGGGCTGGAACGATGTCGGCTCCTGGTCCTCGCTATTCGAGGTGATGGCCGTGAACGGCGATGGCAATGTGATCATCCACGACCAGCATTACAGTCTGGATAGCCACAATTCCCTGGTGCATGGTCACGGACAGGAGCGCATCATCGTTACCCTCGGCATCGAGGACCTGGTGGTGGTGGATACCGGCGATGTGCTGCTGATCTGCTCCAAAAACCGTTCGCAAGACCTGCGTAAGGTCATCGAGCTGTTGAAAGAAAAAGGTCTGCAAAAATATTTATGATCTAACTCCGTCACTGCGAGAGAAGCGAAGCAGTCTCCCAGCCGATGGTGGAGATTGTCACGGCTCGGTGCGCTCGCCTCGCAATGACGGCAACTTCTGGAAAATTGAGGATTCGTCATTTGGAAGCTTATTGTGTAAAGTGCAAAACAAAACGTGAAATGCAAAACCCGCAGCCCGAGTTCACCAAAGCGGGCTCGCCGGGTACCCGCGGCACCTGCCCGGTGTGCGGCACTACCCTGTTCCGCATGGGCGGCACCCCAGCCCATGCCGCGCTGACCCCGCCGCCCAAGCCCACCCCGGAAGAGCGCGCCGACGCGCGCCGTTCCGGCAAGCTGGTCATCGTCGAGTCGCCGGCCAAGGCGCGCACCGTAGGCCGCTTCCTGGGCAACGGTTACCGCGTGCAGGCTTCCGTCGGCCATGTGCGTGACCTGCTGCGTTCGCAGCTATCCGTCGATGTCGAAAATAATTTCGAGCCCAAATACCGCGTGCCCAATGAAAAACGCCTGGTGGTGAAGGAACTCAAGAAAGAAGCCGCCCTCGCCGAGCAGATCTACCTGGCCACCGATCCCGATCGCGAAGGCGAGGCGATTGCCTGGCATCTCATCGAAGCTGCCGAGATCGACCCGGCCCGCACCCAGCGCGTCGTCTTCCACGAGATCACCAAGCCCGCCATCGAAGAAGCCTTCAACCACCCGCGCGCCATCGATATGCACCTGGTGGACGCGCAGCAGGCCCGCCGCGTACTCGACCGCCTGGTGGGTTACAGCCTCAGCCCCATCCTGTGGACCAAGGTGCGCAACCGCCTCTCCGCCGGCCGCGTGCAATCTGTGGCGCTGCGTTTGATCGTGGAGCGCGAGCGCCAGATCGAAGCCTTCATCCCTGTGGAGTATTGGTCCATCGCCGTCGAGTTCCAGCCCGCCGGTTCCCAGGCCACCTTTATCGCCAAACTGGTCGAGGTGGACGGCGCCGAACCGAGGCTGGGCAAGCGCTCTGCGGTTGACCCATTGCTGGCCGACATGCAGGCCGCCACCTACGCCATCAACGAGATCAAGCGCGGCCAGCGCCGTCGCAAAGCGCAGGCTCCCTTCACCACCAGCACCTTGCAGCAGGAAGCCAGCCGCAAGTTGAGCTTCACTGCCAAGCGCACCATGGCCGTCGCCCAGCAGCTCTACGAAGGCGTCGACCTGGGCGAAGGCGAGTCCACCGGCCTGATCACCTACATGCGCACCGACTCCACCAACATCTCCCCGCAGGCGCAGCAGGAAGCCCGCGAATACATCAAGTCAGTCCACGGGGCTGATTACTTGCCCGAAGAAGAGCCGGTCTACAAGACCCGCGCCAAGGGCGCCCAGGAAGCCCACGAGGCCATCCGCCCCACCGCCACCTTGCGCACCCCGGCGCAGATCAAAGATCAGCTCAGCCGCGACCAGTACCGTCTCTACCAGCTTATCTGGCAGCGCTTCGTCGCCTCGCAAATGAACCCGGCAGTCTACGACACGGTCTCGGTGCGGGTCCTGGGTGAAAGCGCGGCGCACAAATATTCCCTGCGCGCCTCGGGCTCCAACCTGGTGTTCCCCGGCTATTTGGCAGTTTACGAAGAATCCAAAGAGTTCGGCGCCGAAGAGGAAGAGAACGCCAAGATCCCGCCCGACCTGGCCGAAGGCCAGCAGTTGGCGCTGCTGAACCTGCTGCCCGAGCAGCACTTCACCCAGCCGCCGCCGCGCTACAGCGAAGCCACCCTAGTCAAGACGCTGGAAGAATTCGGCATCGGGCGGCCTTCCACCTATGCCCCCACGCTGAACACCTTGCAGCAGCGCGGTTACATCGTGCGCGAAGAGCGCCGCCTGATCCCCACCGAAACCGGCTTGCTGGTGAATGACCTGATCACCGAGCATTTCCCCGCCATCGTCGATTACCAGTTCACCGCCCAGATGGAAGCCGACCTGGACAAGATCGCCTCCGGTGAGGAGGCTTGGGCCAACGTGATGCGCGAGTTCTATGAGCCCTTTGCCGCCGAGGTGGAACGCGCCAAGGCCGAGATGCCCGAGTCCAAGGCCGAGCCCGAAACCGTGGGACGCATCTGCCCCACCTGCAACCAGGGCCAACTTATCATCCGCTGGGGCCGCTACGGAAAATTCATCGGCTGCGAACGTTTCCCGGAATGCCGCCACACCGAGCCCTGGCTGCAGAAAATTGGCGTCACCTGCCCGCTGGACGGCGGCGAACTGGTGGAGCGCCGCACACGCAAGGGCCGCGTGTTCTTCGGCTGCGCCAATTACCCGGCCTGCGAGTTCACTTCCTGGAAGCGGCCGCTGCTGGCGCCATGTCCCAACTGCGGCGGTACCCTGGTGGTGGCCAACAAGCAGAACGCCCAGTGCCTGAAATGCGAAACGCTCTTCCCGTTGGATGACGTGCAGAAGGAAGAACCAGTAGAGAGTGGGCAGTAGGTAGTAGACAGTTGCGCAGCTTCGCTGTGCGGGAGAATAGCCCAGCTCCGGCGGGCATAATTCTCCATATCGAATGTAGGGGCGACGCATG
>DATBWP010000121.1:0-2423 GCA_036514735.1 Anaerolineales bacterium | reverse complement strand
GACGAGCGAGGTTTGCGCTAACAGTCTTACCCAGCGCCTTTTTTACCGGATTTAGACCAGCATAAACTGGTCCTCGCCTATCCAAGTGATTACCTCGTATGCAGCCGTGGCCGCACAGGCGGAACACGGCTGTTTTTGATTTAACATGGCGACCATTACGGCGATCAAGCAGCAGAAACGCAACCCCCAGCGGGTCGGCATCTACTTGGATGGGGTCTACGCCTTTCCGCTGGCCAAGATCGTAGCGGCCTGGCTGCACGTGGGCCAGGAACTGAGCCCGGAAAAGATCACCGCCCTGCGGGGCGAGGACCTAGCTGAAAAAGTCTTCCAGCGCGCCCTCCATTTCATCAGCTACCGTCCTCGTTCCCAGGCTGAAGTCGAACGTAATCTCCGCAAGCACCAAGTGCCTGCCCCCCAAATTTCCCCTGTTATCGAACGCCTGCGGGCAGCCAAGCTGCTGGATGACGCCGAATTTGCCCGCCGCTGGGTGGAAAACCGCGCCGCCTTTCGGCCGCGGGGCGCCTACGCCCTGCGCCTGGAATTGCGCCAAAAAGGCGTTGCCGAAGCTAGCATCGCCCAAGCCCTACAAGGCCTAAATGAAACCGAACTGGCTCGCCAAGCGGCTATGCGCAAGACTCGCGTATTAGCCGGCTTGTCCTGGCTTGAATTTCGCAGCAAGCTGTCCGCCTTCCTGGCCCGGCGTGGCTTTGGTTTTGAGGTCACCGCCCAAGTGTGCCGCGAGGCCTGGGAACGGCTGCAAACAACGCAATCATCTAACTCATGAAGATTGAGGAAATAACATGGATACCAACCAACTGATTTTGATAGGAACCGCCCTGCTCGCGGCCGTACTGGGTTTTGCCATCAAGCAAATCCAGGTCGAAAGCTCCAAACGCCGCCTGAAAGAACAAGCTGGCCGTATCGTCCAGGAGGCCAAAGAGGAAGCCAAAAGCATCCAGCTGAATGCAAAGAACGAGGCCCTGGAGACCCGCCAGCGAGCTGAAGCCGATGTGGAACGCAAACGCAAGGACCTGAGCCGGGAGGATGACCGGCTGCGCCAGCGCCGCATCGAGTTGGATCAACGCACGGAAAAGCTGGAGCAGCGTGATAAAACGCTCGACCAGCGCCAGAGCACGCTCGACAGGAAGACCAACGAGCTCGAAGGGCAGCGCCAGGAGATCGTCAAACGCCTTGAGACGGTTTCTGAAATGAAGAAGGACGAGGCCCGCAAAGTGCTCATGGACGAAGTGGAGCGCGAATCGCGGGCCGATATGGCACGTATCATCCGCCAGATCGAAAACGAAGCCAAAGAGGAAGGCGAGAAGAAAGCTCGCAATCTGATCTCCCTAGCCATCCAGCGCGTCGCCTCCGAACACGTGGCCGAGACCACCACCTCAGTGGTAGCCCTGCCCACAGACGAGATGAAGGGGCGAATCATTGGCCGCAACGGGCGCAACATCCGCTCCTTTGAGCAAGCCGCTGGAGTGGACGTGGTGGTAGACGATACCCCTGAAGCCGTTACCATCTCCAGCTTCGACCCGGTACGCCGCGAAGTTGCCCGCCGCGCCTTGGCCAAACTAGTCACCGATGGGCGCATTCATCCGGCCAGCATTGAAAAAACCCTCAAAAAGGAACAAGAGGAGGTGGACAAGGCTATTGCTGAAGCCGGCGAACAAGCCGTCTATGATGCCGGCGTCCCCAGCTTGAATAAGGAGATCGTCAAAATGCTGGGCCGGCTGCAGTTCCGTACTTCGTATGGGCAGAACCAACTGCATCACTCCCTGGAAACTTCACGCATTGCCGCCGTGCTGGCCGCTGAATTAGGCGCCAACATTGAGATTGCCAAGGTGGGCGGGCTGCTGCATGACCTGGGTAAAGCGATGGACCACAACGTTGAGGGCACCCATGCCGCCATCGGCGCCGAGTTTGCCCGGCGCTATGGCGTCAACGCCATCGTGGTGAACGCCATCGCCGCCCACCACCACGAAGTCGAGCAGGAAAGTGTGGAAGCGGTCATCGTGGAATCTGCCGACGCCATTTCCGGGGCGCGACCCGGCGCCCGCCGCGAAAGCCTGGAGCAGTACATCAAGCGCATCAAGGCCCTGGAGGACCTGGCTAATTCCTACAAGGGCGTGGAGCAGAGCTATGCGTTGCAGGCCGGCCGCGAAGTGCGCATCTTCGTCAAACCCGAGGCGGTGGACGACCTGGAAGCCGCCCGCATGGCCCGCGATATCGCCAAGCAGATCGAAGAGACCATGCAATACCCCGGTCAGATCAAAGTGACCGTGTTACGCGAAACGCGCGCTGTGGACTTTGCCAAGTAGGTACTGTGAGCTAACAAACGAAAGCGGTTCGCGGCAGACCCTAGATCGCAAGGGTTTGCAGAACCTGGTTATTCCGAAGACAGCCTTACATGGATTCTT
>DATBWP010000120.1:0-3586 GCA_036514735.1 Anaerolineales bacterium | reverse complement strand
TGCAGCATCCCGCGCCTCGCAACAGCCCACGTGTACATTCCCTATGGTTGGGTGGAAGGGGAAGCCTATGGCATCACCCTGTTCACCACGAATGCGGTGGCTTTCAGCGCCGAGATCCCTGTGGCAATGGAAACACCCACCGGGAATCCGGCAACCTTCTGGGGCTTCACCCTGATCGGTCTATACGTCGGCGTCATCCCCATCTTCCTCGGCATCTTCTGGCTGCCGGCGCTGCGGCGCCTCAGCCGCGCCTGGATGACCTTCCTCATGGCGCTTACCGCCGGCCTGCTCATCTTCCTGGGAGTGGATACGCTGGTGGAAGCCATCGAGCAAGTCCCCCAGGTGCCCTCGTCCTTTCAGGGTTTCGGCCTGATCGCCATCGGCGCGGTGGGCATCTTCCTGCTGCTGGACGCCATCAGCCGCCGTTGGGCGGGCAGTGGCCGCAACGAAAGCGCCAAGCGCTTCAATGTGGCTTTCCTCATCGCCCTGGGCATCGGCCTGCACAACCTGGGTGAAGGCCTGGCCATCGGGGCGGCCTACAACATCGGCGAAATTGCCCTGGGCACTTTCCTGGTGGTTGGCTTCATCATCCAGAACATTACCGAAGGCCTGGGCATCATCGCCCCCATCCTACGTGACCGGCCTTCGTTGGCGTCGCTAGCCTGGCTCGGGCTGCTGGGAGGCGGGCCGGCTATCCTGGGCACCTGGCTCGGCGGCTTTTCGCCTTCGGCCACGCTGGCGGTACTTTTCCTGGGGATCGGCACCGGCGCCATCTTCGAGGTAGTTTACGAGATCGGCAAGCTGCTGCAGAAGGACACCGCCGCTCGCCCTGCCCCGCTGCTGGTCTTTGGCGGCGTTCTGGCCGGCATGCTTTTGCTGTGGGGAACCGGCCTGTTGATCAAATAAAAACACTTGGGAAGGCATAAGCCCGCTCTACGCGGGCTTTTTGCACTTAAAAAACCGACTCCAAGGCGCATTATAATTAGACTGAGGTAAGCCTTGCGCATTGCATACGTCAGCGAAGTTTTTCTCCCCAAAATTGACGGCATCACTGTAACCCTTACCCATCTGCTCGAATATCTGCGGGAGCGCGGCCATGAGAGCATCATGTTCGCTCCCAAGGGGTCTATTTCCTCCTACGCCGGCACCGAAGTGATCCCGCGCCTGAGCGTGCGCACTCCCTTCTACCCGGAACTGCATGTGGCCTTGCCCATCGCCAGCGTGGAAAAAGAGCTGCTCAAATTCCAGCCGGACCTGGTGCACCTGGTCAATCCCACTTCCCTGGGCCTGGCCGGGTTGCGCACCGCCCGCAAATACGGCATCCCGGTGGTCGCTTCGTATCACACCGACCTGCCCGGTTTTGCCCGCCGCTGGCGCCTAGGTTTCCTCGCCAGGCCGATCTACGGTTACTACCGTTGGGTGCACAACCAGGCCAACCTCAACCTGACCCCATCGGAATTTACGCGCAAACAGTTGAAGGCGCAGGGCTTCAAGCGGCTGGCAGTGTGGACCGGCGGAGTGGATATCGACCGCTTCCACCCCGATAACGCCACTTCCGAAATGCGCAAGCGCCTGTGTGGCGGCAAACCCGACAATCCCCTGGTGCTGTTTGTCAGCCGCCTCTCCCGCGAGAAGCGCGTGGATTGGCTGCTGCCCCTCGTCCAGCAGATCCCCGGCGTCCGCCTGGCCATCGTCGGTGATGGACCGGCCCGCCCCCAATTGGAGAAGCTGTTTGCCGGCACGCCAACGGTGTTCACCGGCTACCTGCATGGGGCCGAGTTGGCCAATGCGTTTGCCTCCGGCGACATCTTCGCCTTCACCGGCGCCGAGGAGACCTATGGCAACGTCGTGGCGGAGGCCATGGCCTCCGGCCTGCCCGTGGTTGCGCCGCGTTCCGGCGGCGTGGTGGACCTGGTGGAAGAGGGCGTCACCGGTTATCTTTACCGGCCTGAAAGCTCCAAGGACTTTCTGGAGTGCGTCAGGCAGCTTGCTCTGGACCCGGAACTCGCCAAACGGATGGGCAAAGCCGGGCAAAAGAAGGCCCGCCTGTATGCCTGGGATACGACCCTAACCCATCTGCTGGAGTTTTATGCCAGTGTGATCGAAAAATCGAAACAAGCCAAGAGCAACGTAAACTAATTCCTTCCCCCGTTACCATTAGGCAGCCTGCTCTAAGGCCTTTGTCCCTTGACAAAGGAGTGCAAACGGCATATATTTAGGCGTTCCTAAATATTTAGCGATTCTAGGTTGGAGGCAGCATGGACAAAACTACACCGGCGATTCTCGCCAAGGGCTTGACCAAATTTTACGGAAGCTTTCAAGCCCTCCATGGCGTTGACCTGCGCGTGGAGCGCGGCGAGATCTTCGGCTTTCTAGGCCCTAACGGCGCCGGCAAGACCACCACCATCCGCTGCCTGTTGGACCTGATCCATCGCGACGGCGGCGAGGCTGCCGTGCTGGGCATCGATCCCCAAGCCGACCCGGTGGGCGTGCGCCGCTTGACGGGCTACATGCCGGGCGAACTCCACCTGGACCAGAGCCTGACCGCCGAGGCCTTGCTGCGTTATTTCAATGCCTTACGCGGCAATAGCGCCGATTGGTCGCAGATCAGCTCCTTGGCGGACCGGTTGGACCTGGAGCTCAAGCAGCCCATCCGCAACCTGTCGCATGGCAACAAACAAAAAGTGGGCGTGGTGCAGGCTTTGATGCACAAGCCCCAACTGATCATTATGGATGAGCCCACCCAGGGTTTGGATCCGCTGATGCAGCAGGAAGTGCTGCGCTTGTTACGCGAAGCCCAGGCCGCCGGCGGCACCGTGTTCTTTTCCTCCCACATCATGAGCGAAGTGGAAAGCGTGGCGCAACGCGTGGGCATCATTCGCGACGGCCGCATCGCAGAAGTAGCCGACCCGAAGACTTTGGGCAAGCGCTCTCTCAATCGGGTGCGCGTGCGTTTCCAAAAACCGGTGGATAGCGCCAGCCTGGCGCAGGTCAAGGGCGTCACCGTCCTCTCGACCGACAACGCCACCGGAGTGCGTTTACAGGTCGAAGGGGAAGTGGACAGCCTGATCAAGGCCTTGGCCCAGTTCCCGGTGAGCGATTTTGAAACCGAGCGCCCCAGCCTGGAAGAGGCCTTCCTGGCTTATTACGACGATCACACCAAAGGCAGCCAACTGCCTGGGAGTAAAGCATGATCACAGTCTTCAAACATACCTTCTTACGTTCAAGGGGCGCCATCCTGGGTTGGGGGGTCACCATGGCTTTGATGGGCATGATCTTCGCGCCTTTTTATGACACCATTTCCGAAAATGCCCAGCAATTCGAGCAGTTGATAGATATCTATCCCCAGGAGCTGATGGCCTTCTTTGGCGCCAGTGGCACCTTTAACTTCACCACCCCCGAAGGGTTCCTGGCTGTCGAATACTTCTCCTACATGCCGCTGGTGGTGGGCGTCTTTGCCATTTTGGCCGGCAGCGCCCTGCTGGCCGCCGACGAGGAGCGCGGCATCCTGGACCTGATCGCCGCCCATCCGGTAAGCCGCACCTCCCTCTTCTGGGGGCGCTTGCTGGCTTTGCTGCTCTCTTTA
>DATBWP010000119.1:0-4156 GCA_036514735.1 Anaerolineales bacterium | reverse complement strand
TGTTCCGAAAAGGAGCTGGGCCTCTCCGAAGAGCACGAAGGCATCCTGTTCCTGGACGCAAAAGCCGTGGTCGGCAGGCCGCTGGCCGACCTGCTTGGCGACGCAGTGCTGAGCATCGCCATCACCCCCAACATCGCCCGCAATGCCAATATTTACGGCGTAGCCCGCGAAACAGCGGCCCTGCTCGGCCGCAAGCTGAAGCCTATGCCGCTCACCCTCAAAGCCGAAGGTCCATCTGTTAAGGGCAAAGTCAAGATCGAGATCAAGGAAGCGCAGTTCAACCCGCGCTTTGTGCTCGGTCTTATCCGCAATATTGAGATCAAGCCCAGCCCCGGCTGGGTGCAGCACCGTTTGCGCCTGGCGGGCATGCGCCCGATCAATAACATCGTGGATGCCACTAATTACGCCATGCTGGAACTGGGCGAACCCCTGCACGCCTTTGACTACGACGTGCTGGTGCAGCGCGCCGGCGGCAAAGCGCCCACCATCCTCACGCGCTTCGCCAAGCGCGGCGAAAAACTGACTACGCTGGACGGCGTGGAACGCCGCCTGGACGATTTCACCGTGTTGGTCTGCGACACCGCCGGGGCGCTTTCCATCGGCGGGGTGATGGGTGGCACAGAAAGCGAAGTCACCGACGCCACCCGCAATGTCCTGCTGGAAGGCGCCGCCTGGAACTTCATCAACATCCGCCAGACGCTGAACGCCCAGCGCCTGTCTTCCGAGGCCGCCTACCGCTTTTCGCGCGGCGTGCACCCCGCCATGGCGCCGCGCGGCGTGCGCCGCGGCTTGGAACTGATGCGCCGCTGGTCCGGCGGCACAGTGAGCAGTGGTTTGGTGGATGCCTATCCCCTGCCCGCCAAACCTGCGGTGGTGAAGCTCAACCCGGCCGATGTGTCGCGCTGGTTGGGCGTGAATCTGAGCGCCAAAGAGATCGCGGCTATTTTGCGCCGCCTCGCATTCGACGTGAAAATTTCCGGCAAGGGTTTGACCGTGACCACACCGGACCACCGCCTGGACATCGGGGAAGGCGTGATCGGTCAGGCCGACCTGATGGAAGAGATCGCCCGCGTTTATGGCTACGAGCGCATCCCTGCCACGCGAATGGCCGACGAACTGCCGCCGCAGCGCAGCAACCGCACGTTGGATATCGAGGAAAGCATCCGCGACCTGCTGGTCAGGCTGGGCTTGCAGGAGATCATGACCTACCGCCTGACCACTCCCGAACAGGAAGCCCGGCGCTTGCCCCCGGATATTCCCCCGCACGATGCGCCTTATGTGCGCCTGACCAATCCCATTTCACAGGATCGCCGCGTGCTGCGCAAAAGCTTGCTGGCTTCCGTGCTTGAGGTCCTGGAGCGCAATACCAACTCCCATGCGCGCCTGGCGATTTTCGAGATTGGGCCCGTGTTCCGCGCCTCCGAGGCCGGGCCGCTGCCCAACGAACTGCCGCGCCTGGTGCTGGCTCTGGCCGGGCCGCGCCAGCCGCAACACTGGGAAGGGACGGATGGCAACCCGATGGATTTTTACGACATCAAAGGCGTGGTGGTCAGCCTGTTGCAGGGGCTCAAGCTGAACGAACTGCGTTTCGAACCTGGCGAGCACCCCGCTTTCCACCCCGGCCGCTGCGCCCGCGTGCTGGCTGGCGATCGGCAATTGGGCGTCTTCGGCGAGCTGCACCCGCAAGTACAGGCCAACTATGACCTGCCCGAGGCCCCGGTGCAGATCGCTACGCTCTACCTGGACGTCTTGAGCGAGCTGGCGCCGGACCGCTTTGATTCACAAGGGGTGCCAGCTTACCCGCCCGTGCTCGAAGACCTGGCCCTGGTGGTGGATGAGAGCCTGCCTGCCGCGCAGGTAGACGCGCTGATCCGCCAGACCGGCGGCAAGCTGCTGGCGGGCCTGACACTTTTCGATGTGTATCGCGGCGCGCAGCTTGGCGCCGGCAAGAAGAGCCTGGCCTACCAGCTCACTTACCAGCACTCCGAGCGTACGCTCACCGATGAGGAAGTGGCCAAACTGCGCGAACGCATCGTCAAGCACCTGGAGCAGGAAGTTGGCGCCAGGCTGCGAACGTAACTGCCCCTTCTTCTTTTGAGGGAGCATAGCGACCGAGAAATCCTTATATAGTTGGTTTATAAGTAGTCAACTCCGTTCAGATATTTTAATGTTCAAAAAACGCAATATGGATTTCTCGCGGAGTTTACAGTGCTCGAAATGACAAATGAATGGGGACAATTGCGACCCGCTAACCGTATTCCGGTTAAACTTAGCCCTATGATGCTGCTCCTGGGCGTCCTTTCCGTTTTCCAGCTCACCCTATTGCCAGGCCTGCTGCTCATTCGCTTCTTCCCCGGAAAACGCAGCCTAATCCAGCAGTTCGCCTACCTGTTCATGCTCAGCTTGCTGGCCAATTACGCCGCGGTGCTGCTGCTGGTGACCGTGGGCCTTTACCTCCGTTCGGTGGTGCTGGTGCTGTTCGCGGCCGAGGTCATTGCTTTGGTGTGGCTGCATCGTAATCAGCTAGTAAAACCCAGGGGTGGTTGGGGAAACAAGGTCAAAACATATGCCATAAAAAGCCTTAAGTCGTTTGCCAAGTGGCTACGAGATGATGTTTGGTCTGCCAGCCTGTATGCAATCTTTGGCTTAATTGCGGTAATAGGGATTCTTTGGCTGCTTTGGATTTGGGTGAGCAACTTCTATACGGTATTCCAAACCTGGGATGCTTGGGCTCAATGGGATCTTTGGGCAAGGAAGTGGGCTGAAAATCGGTTTCCCGGTGACACCTACGAATACCCCCAGTTAATTCCGACCTCGTTGTCGCTATCCTATAAATTTATAGGCACCACCGCTGTCAAATTCTTTGGCAAGAGCATTATGCCGTTGTTTGCCTTGATGGTGGGTTTGATGCTGTTTGACCTCGGCAGGAAAAACAGGAGTTTTGGATACATGCTGGGGGCAAGCCTTGCGCTATACAGCCTCAGCCTTTTTCTGGGTGAATACATTCCCGAAGCCTATGTAGATATTCCAGTAGCATCGTTTAGCTTCATGGCGATTTACACACTATTGCACGCGCGGGGCATTAAAGACCGACGCTCACTTAGAAATGCTTTGCTTCTGGGTTCGCTGTGTACGGCGGCAGCCGCGGTGACTAAGCAGACTGGAGTCTTTATAATGGCCTTCTATCCATTCCTGGCTTATTTTTGGGTACTGAGACCGCAAAAAGGAATGAGGCAAAAGGAGGCGCTTACACTTATAACGCGGGGTTTTCTCTTGGTTCTTGTTTTGGTTGTCCCCTGGTATGCATTTATTGAGTACCAGATACTCACCGGAGGCAACACGTCCGCTATTCAATACGTAATTTACGACATCTACCAAGGTCGGACTCTGCCGGAGCGTTTTGTGGTTGCAGTCGCCTCACTGGGCAGCTATGCATTTTTCTTTGCTTTTGTCCTGCTCTCCCTCTTTGTCCTGGATAACACCTTCCGCCAGGTCGTGATTTTGCTGGTCTTACCCTTCTCGATCCTGTGGGCTTTCTTCCTTAGTTACGAGCATCGCAATCTGGCCGTCGCCTTGCCCTTGTTGGCTATGTCGGTCGGTGTGGCGGTGGAAGCCTGGATCTTGCGCATCCGGGCCGCGCTGGGCAAACGCCGTGAGCTGCGTATCCCGCTGTTCGCTCTCCTGGCTCTGGGGGCCCTAGTATTGGCGGCGGGAAGCCTGTTGGTCAACGATGAAGCCCTGGTGCAGCGCCAGCTCAGCGAGCAACGCCAGATCTTCGAAGCCACCCTCAACCAGAAGTTGTACCGCTACTTTAGCCGCGCCGACGGCCCCGAGCCCATCATCACCAGCTATCCCGTCGGCTGGCTGCCCGAATTGGAGATGATGTGGCGGCTGGAACGTTTTCAGGACTACGACTCCTATCAGCAGTCGCTACTGACTTATACGGACGCAAACCTGCTGTTGGTGCCTTTGTCGGGCATAGACCAACGCATCCTGGCTGAGATCCAGCAGCGTATCGCTGCGGGGACTTATCAGCTCATCTTCACCGAAGCCAACTACAGGCTGGTACGTATTCCGCTCCGGTGAACGGCCTGCGTAAAAAACCCGGTTTCTAATTCACAACGCGTTGCGAAGCAACGCAACTATTCATCCCCCG
>DATBWP010000118.1:0-16091 GCA_036514735.1 Anaerolineales bacterium | reverse complement strand
CGGGGAGCAAGTGGCCGAGCTAACCGGATGGCCGCCTGATTTTACTGCGGACGATCTCTATCGCCCCCTAGTAAGCATTCGTTTGGGGGCTGATTACCTGGCCATGCAGCGACAGGCTTTCGATGGAGATATGTATGCAGCCTTGGCTGCCTACAATGCCGGCCCCGGCAATGCCTCATACTGGCTAGGCCTAGCCGACGGTGACCCCGACTTGTTCTTGGAAATCGTCTCCTTTGAGGAAACCCGCAACCACATCCGCAGTGTCTACGAACTCTTCACCATCTATCGCAACCTGTATGCAGCGGAAATTGATTGAAGAAGTTGTTGTTGTAGTGGTGGGGGACTTAAGCGGTATAACAACAACTTCGTTAAGCTTGTCAAGTTGTAATATGACGAGGTGACAAGAGACAAGGGTTACCGAAAGATAGCGTAACAGGCCAGGTGGCGTGTTTCGAGTTCCCATAGGCTGACATTAATAGCAGGATCATGGTGATTTAGGGGAAAAGGGCAGTGGATGTCAAGCAATGGTGTATTTCCTGCCTTGCAGCGGTCTTTATGACATGCATTCGATGTAGGGGCGACGCGTGCTTTGATGGAGCCAAAGCATAGTTTCGGCGTCAGTTTCGTGATGAATACCAGTCCAATACTCGTAAGGCGCGCAGTGTGATCCAACGGCTTGGCGTGCCGGTTGTGCCTTCCATATCGAGGCCGACCGGGTCGGCGTGAATGTTCTGGCGCGGCCAGCGTCCGTTTTGGTGCTGCCTCTTCGCCACCAACTCGACGGCTTCGGCAACCCGCTCATCGGGGTCGACGCCGGCACTGCGCAAGTAGTCCAGACCGCGCAGCACGTCGTAATGCCAGGTGGTCGGAAACGAGAAAAGCGTCCACATGGCCGGCAGGCCAGTCTTCCTATCCACCGCTACCACCTCGCCGGTGGCCAGTGATCGGAGCATGCGCCGCTCAAGGAGGTACTCCTGTGCCCGCACGCGCGCGGCCGTCACCGCCGCCATGGCTCCCTTGGTCTTCTCGTACTCGAGCAGCCCCTCCAGAACGCAGATTGTGGTGTGGAATGACGAGCGCACGGAGCCTCTTTCCGCTTCGCAGTTCCACCCGCCGTCCTTGAGCTGCTCGCTGAGGAGCCGCTCAAGCAGCCTATCGCTGGGCTCAGCGAAGTAGGCTCCAAGCCCCAGGACCCTCCCGTTGATGCAAGGTTCTACCTCGCCCTCGAAGAACGGCGAGTCCCCGAATTCCGCTCCCCAGGTAACTTTTTCCCGCAGAAGGCTCACCGCCTTGCGCGCTTGTTCGCACCTCGGGTCAAGCCCCAGGTTCCATAGGAGCTGCAGGGTGTGTAGAGTGGAAGACCACACCGACGTTGAGTTGCCATCTCCCCAGGTGCCATCAGTATTTTGGAGTTTGAGCAGCTGGGCGCCCCATCCTACAGTGGCAATCCGCGACCGCTCGGCGGCAACAGCCTCTGCGGACTCGTTGGTAAGGTCACGCATGACTTGCCAACGGATCGACGGATCCGAATCTAGCAGCCATTTTATGACCGCCTTCGATGGCTTCTGGATTTGTGATTTAGGCGTTTTTGGGTTCATCCACAGGTTCCTTCTGAATTTGTGAGCCCCGCGGTTTCTCGCCATTGCCCGATTACACGACAACCGAAAAGCGGTCTAATTTAGTAAATCAAAGCAAATTTGATTTTACGCCTTGATTTCCATCGTAGCGTGCGTCGCCCCTACGGCCTTGCAGTTCCTGAATTTACGATAAGCCAGTTACGGCTCGACCATCTCTGTAGGCCGGATGTTTTCTGGGGCAGCCGTGGCATCCAGTTCCTCTGCCGCGCTGCGAGCCACCAGGAACCATTCGATGATATTGGCAAAGCGGTCACTGGATTTGAAGATCGGCCCCACAGCCACCCCGCGCACCTGGGATGAAATCGCATAGTTATAGACCGGGAAATAGAGGGCCAGCGCCGGCACTTCGCGGGCAAAGTGCGTTTGGAAATTGCGATAGAGGCGGGCGCGTTGGCTTTGGGTGATCGAGACCCGCGCCAGTTCCAGGTATTCGCTGGCCCGCCGGTCATCCCATTTGGAGTAGTTTTGCCCGCTGGTGATGCCAGCCTGATGCCAGAAGGGGTAGGGGTCCGGGTCCGGGGAATCGGACAAATTGAGGTCCACCAGCGCGGCTTCATAAGTGCGCGGCTCGAGATAGGAACTCAATAGTTCCTGGTATGGCAGCGCCACCAGGGTCACTTGCACCCCAAGCTGCGCCAGGTTGTCGCGGATACTTTCGGCGATGCGGGTGTGCAGGTCCGTGTTCGGGTGGACCAGTTCAAATTCCAAGGCGATGCCTTCTTTACTGCGCACCTGGCCGCCTTCGGCCGGAATGGTGTAGCCTGCTTGCTTGAGCAACGCGATGGCTTTATCCGCATCGTAGGAGGTTCTAGGCAGGCTTTCGTTGTACGCCCAGCTGCCCGGCAGCACTGGCGCCTCGGCGATAATTCCCTGGCCGCCTAAATATTGGTCAATGATCCATTGCCGGTTGATGCCTTGCAACAAAGCCTTCCGAACCTCCAGCTCTTGAAAGAAGGGCACAGAGGAATTATCCAGGTTTAGCAGCACCAAGCCCAAGCGCGGCAGGCGCGAACTGAAAACGTTGAGGGTGGGATCGGCCAGTACCTCTGGCAGGATGCCTGGGTCCACATAGCTGATCGCCATGGTCTCCCCCTGCAAATAGGCTTCATAAGCAGCTTGCGAAGTTGGGTAGTAATGGAAGACAATCTGGTCGATAAAGGGCCGGTCTGCATAATACCCATCCCAGGCGTTCAACACTACCCCAGTCACTTGCTCGTTTTCGCTAAGCAGTTCTTCAAAGCGGAAGGGTCCGGATCCTACGGGTTCTAAATTGAAAGGCGCGTTCAGTAATGCCCCCGCTTCCAGTCCTCCCAGGAGATGCTGCGGCAGCACGCCAAAGTCTAAGTAGTCCATAAAAGGAGCGAAGGCTTGTGGCAATCGAAATTGGAGATGAGTATCGTCAAAGGCGACCACTTCCACCGAAGCCCACAGCGCTTGCACGTCTCGGGGGATGGGCATGGCAGGGTTGCGCATCAGCGCAACAGTAAAGACCACGTCCGCGCTGGTGAGCGGCTCGCCGTCGTGCCAGTTGAGATTCTCGCGCAGTGTGAAATTGTATTGGATGCCATCCAGGGACACGCCCCAGATCTCGGCCAGGTCCGGCAGGGGATTGCCGCGGTCATCGAAACGAACTAAGCCGCTAAAGATCAACCGGTTGATATCTTGATCGGCGGGATTGGCAGAGTCCAGCAGGGGATTGAGGCGGCCAATGCTGCCCACCAAACCTTCGATGAAAACACCCCCCTGGGCCGGCTCAGCGGTGAAGGCGCGCAACAAGGGCTGTTGGGTTAACAGTAAGATGGCGATAGCAGCCAGAGCCAGCGCGACGAGAAGAAGCTGCCAGCGCAGTTTACTCATTTAAGTTGAAGGACTTATCCGGTGACTAGTACCGTATAGATGGCCAGCGAGAAGAACATTACGCTCAACAGGATGGTGACGCGGAACAAGGTCTTTTCCAGGCCGCGGCGGGCGGAAAACGTGCCGCCCATATCACCCCCACCCCCGGTCAGGCCGCCCAACCCGGCTCCCTTGCTTTGAAGCACAATGGCTAGCACCAAGGTGGTTGAAACGATAATCATGGCAAAAGAAAGCAGAGAGTTTTCCATTCGTTAGATCACCTGTTTGCTTGAGTTTTGGATTTGGATGACTGGCGGATTATACCGTTGCTGGAAAGTTTTCGTCAAAAGGCGGGCGAGTGGTGAGAGTAATTCGTAATTAGAGGGACCCTGAAATCGGGGGCAGGGGAACAAAAAAGTGACCCAGTTGCCAAACCAAACTATCTTTTCGATACGAAACTTTTGTTCTATAATACGAACTGAAACCCAATGCCACCCTTTAAATTGCAAGCCCCATATCAACCCACCGGCGATCAGCCCGACGCCATTGCCCAATTGCTAGCGGGTATTCGCAAGGGCTACAAGGAGCAGGTCCTACTGGGCGCCACCGGCACGGGCAAAACTTTTACCGTGGCCAACGTCATCCAGGCCATTCAAAAACCCACCCTGGTGCTGGCACACAATAAGACTTTAGTAGCTCAGCTCTATGCCGAATTCAAGGAATTCTTCCCGGATAATGCTGTGGAATTCTTCACGTCCTATTACGACTATTACCAGCCTGAAGCCTATGTGCCGCGCAGTGACCTTTATATCGAAAAAGAGACGGACATTAACGAGGAGATCGAGCGCCTGCGCCTGGCGGCTACTACCTCCATCCTTTCCCGCTCGGATACCATCATCGTGGCCTCGGTATCCTGCATCTATGGGCTGGGAAACCCGGAATCCTATGGCCGGGTGGTGATCAACCTGGACAGCGGCAAGCCTTACCGCCGCGAAACCTTGCTGCGCCAGCTGGTGGACAGCCATTACGAACGCAAAGAAAGCGACCTGGCGCCGGGCGCTTTTCGCGTCCGCGGTGACACGCTGGAGGTGGTGCCGGCCTATCAGGATAGGCTGGCTTATCGGGTCACCTTTTTCGGTGATGAAATCGAACGCATCGCCGAGATCCATACGGTGACCGGGGAAATTACCAAGGAACTGGACAGCGTGGCCATTTACCCTGCCCGGCACTTTATTACCGACGAGGAGAAACTGGCCCTGGCGATCAAAGGCATCGAGCAAGAGTTGGAAGAACGCATCAAGTTCCTCAAGGAACATGACAAACTTTTGGAAGCGCAGCGCATAGAACAGCGCACGCGCTATGACCTGGAGATGCTGCGCCAGGTCGGCTATTGCACCGGCATCGAGAATTATTCGCGGCATATGGACCAACGCGCCCCGGGCACGCCGCCGTGGACATTGATCGATTATTTCCCCGCTGATTTCCTGATGGTCATCGACGAGAGCCATATGACCATCCCCCAGGTACACGGGATGTTCAACGGCGACCGGGCGCGCAAAGATGTGTTGGTTGAATACGGTTTCCGCTTGCCCTCCGCAGTGGATAACCGCCCGCTTACCTTCGATGAATTTGAACGCCGCCTGGGCACGGTACTTTACACTTCAGCTACTCCGGCTGAATATGAACTGCGCCGCGCGGCGCAAGTGGTAGAGCAGATCATCCGGCCCACTGGTCTGGTGGACCCCGAGGTGGAGGTGCGCCCCATCGAAGGCCAGGTGGATGACCTGATCGGCGAGATCAACAAACGGGTAGGCGAGGGCGAACGCGTGCTGGTGACCACCCTGACCAAACGGATGGCCGAAGACCTCTCTGAATATTTGCAGGAGATGGGCGTGAAGGTGCATTACCTGCACTCCGAAGTGGAGACCCTGGACCGAGTCAGCATCCTGCGCGACCTACGCCTGGGTGTTTTTGACGTGGTGGTGGGTATCAACCTGCTACGCGAGGGTCTGGACCTGCCGGAAGTCTCCCTGGTAGCTATTCTGGATGCGGATAAGCAAGGGTTCTTGCGCTCTGAGACAGCCCTGATCCAGACCATCGGGCGCGCCGCCCGCCATGTACGCGGCCGAGTCATCATGTACGCCGACAAGATGACCGATGCAATGCGCTATGCCCTCCAGGAGACCGACCGCCGCCGCGCCAAACAGGTGGCCTACAATAAAGCGCACGGCATCGAACCGGTCGGCATCGTTAAGGCTGTACGCGACCTTACCGATCAGTTGAAGGCTCGCGTGGTGGCCGAGGAGCGCGCCGGTTATAAGGTGGGCGCCGGCCAGCGGCTGCCGCGCAAAGATCTGGAAGGGCTGATCAGTGAATTGGAGGCGCGCATGCGCGCCGCGGCCAAGAACCTGGAGTTCGAACAGGCGGCCTTGCTGCGCGATCAGCTTTATGAAGTTCGCACGCTGCTTGCCGAGGAGGGTAATCTAAAACCCTGGGAGAAGATGCGGGTTATTGCGGGGTTGGACGAAGAATAGGGTCAAGGATGAAGGAAGGGCTAAATGTGGAGGCAAAAGTGAGGAGACTAAGAGAAAGGGATTCCTCCGCGTGGCTTTGCCGCTCGTCGGAATGACAAGAAGTCGTTATTTCAATTTCTTATCCAGATATTCGATTCCTAATCGCAGTGCCTCCTCGGCAGCTTGCTCTTTCACCGAGATTCGTTCTCCTTTGAAATTGAATTGACGCGTCAGCAAATCGTCCTTGGCGCTGACTGCGATCCACACCAGGCCGACTGGCTTGCCTGGCATGCCGCCCCCGGGGCCGGCGATGCCGCTGACGGCAATGCCCACGTCGGCGGCCAAAGCTCGCCGGATGCCGCGGGCCATCTCGGCGACCGTTTCAGCGCTTACCGCCCCGTGCTTCTCCAGGTTTTCCCAGGTAACACCCAGCAGCCTAACCTTAGCCTCGTAAGCGTAAGCGGTCACGCTGCCCACGTAATAGGTGGAAGACCCGGCCACATTGGTTACGCGATGGCCGATCAGGCCACCCGTGCACGATTCAGCCACCGCCAGGCGCAGCCCACGAGCCCTTAGCTTTTCGCCGAGTGTTACTTCCAATGATTTATCCATCGCAGGGATTATAACCGTGGGCTTAAGGCAGGCCGAAAAGGCCGATGATAGAATTTCTGTGCGATGATTTACCCCGAACAGATACTGGCTCAATTAGCCACGCTGCCCAATAAGACCGGCTGCTACCTGATGAAAGATGGGGGCGGCAAGGTTATTTATGTTGGCAAGGCAGTCAACCTGCGCAGCCGGGTGCGTTCCTATTTTCACAGCCCGGCCCAATTGGACAATAAAACCCGCATCCTGGTGGACCACATCAAGAACATCGAATGGATCGTAGTGGCCTCCGAGCTCGAGGCACTTATCCTGGAGATGAACTTGATCAAGCGCCACCGCCCACAATACAACGTGCGCCTTAAAGATGACAAGCGTTACCCCTACATCAAAGTGCACTGGGCAGATCCCTTTCCTAAGGTCACAGTCACCCGCCAAATGCAAGAGGATGGCTCACGCTACTTTGGCCCCTATACCAGTGTCTGGGCGGTGCACAAAACCCTGGATGTATTGCGCCGCATCTTTCCCTATCTCACCTGCGACCGGGTGATCACCGGGCAGGACGAGCGCGCCTGCCTGTATTTCGATATCAAATTGTGCACCGCGCCTTGCATTGGCAAGATAGACCAGGCTGCCTATCGCCAAATGATCTCCGACCTGTGCGACTTTCTCAACGGGCGCACCGAGTCCATCGTGGCACGGCTAAACCAGGAAATGGAGCAGGCCTCGGTCGACCTGCGTTTCGAAAAAGCGGCTGCCATACGCGATCAGCTGGAAGCCATCAGCAGCGTTGTCGAGCGCCAGCGGGTCGTTTCCACGGATTACGCCGATTCCGATGTGCTGGCCATGGCGCGTTCCGAGCAGGAAGCTTGTGTGCAGGTGTTCTTCATTCGTGGCGGCAAGTTGATCGGCCGCGAGTACTTCATGATGGAGAACACCGCCGAGTTACCCGATGCGGACGTACTGGCTGAGTTTATCAAGCAATATTACGACCAGGCAGCTAATGTGCCGCCCGAAGTCTTGCTGCCCCATGAGGTGGAAGAAGCACAGGTCATCCGCCAGTGGCTGAGCAAGCGGCGCGGCGATGGCGGGGTGGAGATTCGCATCCCGCACCGCGGGCAAAAGCGCGCCCTGATCAAGATGGCCGCCGAAAATGCAGCCGAAACGCTGGCGGCCTTGCAGGCGCAATGGCAAGCGAGCGCCCATCGCCAAACCGAAGCCCTAGTGCAAATCGAGGAAGCGCTCCAGTTGCCGCGCGCCGCGCAGCGCATCGAATGCTACGACATATCCAACACCCAGGGCACCGCCGCGGTGGGGAGCATGGTGGTGTTCGAACGCGGCGTGGCCAATCACAAGCTGTACCGCCGCTTCAATATCAAGAGCGTGCAGGGGCCGGATGATTTTGCCAGCATGCAAGAGGTGCTCAGCCGGCGCTTTAAACGCTGGCATGCGGCTGCCGAGGACAGCCCGCTGCCAGGCGCCAAGCCAGACCCGGCTTTTTCACAGCTGCCCGACCTGGTTATCGTGGATGGTGGCAAAGGCCAACTGGCCCGCGCCGTGGCCGTGTTCGAGGAGGTCGGCCTCCTCGGCAAAGTGCCTTTGGTGGCCCTGGCAAAACAGGGCGAGGAACTTTTTTTGCCAAACCGTGCCCAGGGGATCTTGCTGCCGCGCAACTCGCAGGGACTGTTTTTACTGCAGCGCATCCGCGATGAAGCTCATCGCTTCGCCATCACCGCCCACCGGGCGCGGCGCACCAGGAGCGGCATCGCCTCGCAACTGGACGAGATACCGGGTATCGGTCCCAAACGGCGCCGGGCGTTGCTAAAAGCCTTTGGTTCCATAGAATCCCTGCGGCAGGCCAGCGTAGACCAGCTCACCACCGTCCAGGGCATCACGCCTGCCCTGGCGGAGAGCATTAAAGGCCACCTGGAATAGGGCACAAAAGGTTGCCCGGATTGTTGATAAAATTCTGGTATAAAGGCACACTATGGTAAAGAACAAGAATAAGAAGAAGAAGATAAATTTCAGCCAGATCATATTTGCTGCGATTGCGCTGCTGGTCATATTTACGATGATCTTGGGCGCCATCAGTACTTATTGACTTTTCCTGAGAGTTTTTGATAGCGGACGGGGGGATAAATAGCCTCACGTTCGGATTCACCGAATCAGGAGGACTCCAGATGGCTAAAGTGCTGAGGCCCAGGCTGTTATTCCTGCTAGCGCTAGTTCTTGCCTGGCTGTTTGATTACTTTTTCTGGGGGAAAAACGTTGGGGTGTCTTTTCCACTCTTTATTGTCCTCTTGATCGCCACCGGCATGTGGTTGGCCGGGCAGGCCAAGCTAAGGCCGGCGCCGGCAGCATTATGGTTGCTGGTTCCTATCGTGGCGTTATCCCTGGTCTCTGTGCTGCGCGCCGACCCGTTTACCTTGCTCACCAGTTGGCTATCGGCGCTGATCCTTTTGTGTGTATTTGCGCTAAGTTTACTTGGTGGGCGCTGGCCGCACTATGGATTTGCCGACTATATAGTCAATCTACTAACTTTCATTCCTCGAGGACTCGGGTTGCTGCGCCAGCAGGGGAAAAAGGCCGGCCGCGTCCAAGGCGAACAATCGTTCCTGCGTTCAATGGCGCCGGTGGCGCGCGGCTTGTTGTTGGCCTTGCCTTTGCTGTGGTTCCTAACCTTATTGCTAAGTTCCGCTGATCCTTTTTTTGCCGAATGGATGGACAGCTTATTCTTCAATCTCGAGAATGCGCCGGAATACATGCTGCGGGGCTTGATCATCCTGGGGTTGGCTTATGTTTTCTCCGCAACGTATCTGTATGCTTTTAACCACAGCAAGGATGAAGCCTTGCTAGGCGAGAAAAAGCCATTGCTTGCGCCGCTGCTGGGTTTTCCAGAGGCCGCCACGATGCTGGCCAGCGTGAACCTGCTCCTGGCGAGTTTTGTCGTGGCGCAGTTTCGCTATTTCTTCGGCGGCCTTTCCAATATCCTCGAGGGACCCGGTGGATTCACCTTCGCTGAATATGCCCGGCGCGGCTTTGCAGAGCTGGTCATCGTCGCCCTCACCGTTTTGGTGTTTTTCATCCTGCTTAGCAGCATCAGCAAACGGAAAAGTGGAAGGCAGCAAAACTGGTTCTCTGGCCTTGGAGTGGGGTTGTTTCTCTGGGTGACTGTAATTCTGGTTTCTGCTTTTGAGCGGCTGCTTTTACTGGAAGAGGCCTATGGTTTTACCCGCTTTCGCACTTACCCTCATATCTTTATGATCTGGCTGGGGATCCTGCTGCTGGCCGTTGTAATTCTGGAAACTTTGCAACGCCAGCGTGCTTTTGCATTGGCAGTCTTGTTGGCTGCGCTTGGGTTTGCGCTTAGCTTGCCGCTGTTGAACGTGGATGCGTTCATCGCCCGCACTAACGTTGAACGAGCTTCTTCTGGAGGCGACTTAGATCACTTGTATCTGGCTTCGCTTTCGGACGATGCGGTTCCCGTGTTGGTTTCCGCTTTTCAGGCCGCCACTGAACGCGGCGATGCCCTGTTGGCAAATCAGCTTACCGTGGCTTTGGCCTGTCATTTCGCAGGCTTTCCGCCGAATCCCACGCCGAGTTGGCAAGCCTGGTCCTGGGCCAAGGCTCTCGCCCAAGACCAATGGCGCTTATTTACCGCCTCGCTCGATGTTCCTATAGTTGCCGCCTCTCAGGGAGCCAGTCAGCCTTGGCCGTCGGTAGCCATCAACGGCCAGTTTGTCGACTGCGCCGTTCCCGCGTTCGAAGCGGACTTTCCGTGATGGTATGATGATTTGACCATCTCCGATGAAGTCCTCGCTAGCAGAACGCACCAACCAGGACTGGATTAATTCCCTGCGCCCGGCTCCTTCACCGGAAGCGCTGGAAGAATTGCGCGCCATCCTGTTGCGCGGGCTGCGCGCTTCTTTGGCCAGCCGGGTTAATGGCGACCTTGAAACCCTGACCGAAGATTTCGCCCAGGAAGCCTTGCTGAAGATCCTCAATAGCCTGGATACCTTTCGTGGCGAAAGCCGCTTCACCACTTGGGCGCAGAAGATTGCCATTCATATCGCCCTATCGGAACTGCGCCGCCGCCGCTGGCGGGATGTCCCTTTGCAGACCTATACACAAAGCGAGGATGGGGAGGAACTGGCTTCAACCCTGCTGACTGACCCGTTGCCCCAGCCGGACCGGGCGGCGGCTCAAAACGAACTGCTGAAAACTGTAAATTCGCTTATCTTCGAAGAGCTTACCGAGCGCCAGCGCACGGCTATGCTTGCCATTTTACAGGACGGATTGCCCTTGTCCGAGTTGGCTGAACGCATGGACACCAATCCCAACGCCCTCTACAAGCTGCTGCACGATGCACGCCAACGCCTGAAGCAGCGCCTGGAGGAGAAAACCGGCCTCTCAGCCCAGGAATTGCTGGGTTTATTTGAGACCCAATAGGAGTAATACTCTGGCAGTCCGTGACGTCAAAGAGGAAGAAGATCATGGCTCGCATCCGATCTGAAACATTAAAAGAGTTGCTCAAGCGATCCCTGAGCACGCGCTCCGATGAACTCGGTTGCGAGACCTGCTATGAGAAACTCGACCAGTTTGTCGAATTGGAGCTGGATGGTAAGGATGCAGCTCAGGCCTTGCCCATGATCAAGCGCCATCTTGAGCTGTGTTCCGGTTGCACTGAAGAATATAAAGCGCTGCTCATCGCCCTTAAACAGTTCGAAGCCGATAATCCCCAGCCTTAAGCTCCGCCGGTAGCCGTGTTTAACCCCCCCATGAAGCGCCTTAAGCCCGCTGGGTATAATTGCGCCTATGCCTCAAACTGAGAATAACGAAGACACTTTGCCCACGCCAGTAGAGAGATCAGACGGGGATAGCCTGGGGAAAACCCAGCGTGGCATTCCGAAAAAGGGAACATCCACCTCGACTTCGCAAACGAACTCCGCGCGCCCCAAGCGCTGGAAATGGCTGGCAGGTGGCCTGGCAACTCTTCTTGTGTTGGTGGGCCTTGGCGCTCTGGGGGGTTATCAGACCGGGGTCTTCGCCCGGCAGGCCCAGGAAGGGCTGCAAAGCGCGGTCGAGGCTAATTTTCAATTCCAGATGGGCTTGCTCGATCTGCAGCAGGGCGCTTGTCAGCGCGCTAAGGACCGTTTTATTTACGTGATCGAGCTCGTGGCGGATTATCCGCGTGCCCAGGAAAAACTGATCGAAGCCTCGATGTGCCAGGGTGTCTCCACCCAGGCTGCTGGCCAGGTTGAGGCTACCGAAGGCCCTACTGCGACCCCCGATCTGCGTGGCGCCGAACAGATCTTTGCCGATGCTCAGGGCTTGTTGACCGCCAGGACCTGGGATTCCCTCTTGCCGCTCCTGGATACCTTGCGCAAGAATTTCCCCGATTTCCAGCCCATCGAAGTGGACCGCATGTACTACATTGGGCTGCGTAACCGTGGGGCGGATCGCATTGTCGCCGGCGACCTGGAGCACGGTATCTTCGATCTGAACCGCGCCGAAAAGATCGGTCCGTTGGATGCGGAAGCTCAAAACTACCGTCAATGGGCTATCTGGTATATCGTCGGTTTGAGTTTCTGGGAAGTGGATTGGCCTCAAGCCGTTCAATATTTCCAGTATGTTGCCGTGGCGGCCCCCCAATTGCATGACCTCAACTTTATTTCCGCTGAAGCGCGCCTGGCCACCGCCGTCGTCTTTTACTCTGAGCATTTGGTCAAAGAAGCCGAGCGTTTGGCCGCCCAAAAGCAATGGTGTTCGGCGCAAGACATGATGATCGAAGCCAACAACATCAGCCCCTTGCCTCCTGAAGTGGAACCCACCGCCACCTGGTATAGCGACAAGTGCATCCTGGATGGCAACGAAGAACGCTAAGCCCTAGAACCCCGCATGCTAATACCATCCTGGGCGCTGCTGCTGTCTTTTTGGCTGCATATGTTGGTCACGGTGGTGTGGCTGGGCAGCCTGGCAGCCCTGGCGCTGTTCATCCTTCCCACCACGCGCCGCAATTTAAAGCCCGCTGACTTTGCTAATTGGCTTGATGGTCTAAACCAGCGCCTGGATCCGATGGGCTGGCTTAGCCTTGGCATCTTGACGTTCACCGGGCTTATCCAAATGGAAGCCAACCCGAATTATGTCGGCCTGCTGGATGTTTCCAACCAATGGGCCTTAGCTATCTTCGTAAAGCACCTCATTTTCCTGGGGATGATCGGCGTTTCTGCTTATCTCACTTGGGGGCTTGCCCCCGCTCTGAAGCGTGCGGCTTTCGCAAAGGCCGTGGTACCAAGCCGGAAGGGTGACCAGATAATTATGGTTAGGTTCCAACAACTGGTCCTTCTGAATCTCTGCCTCGGTTTGCTGGTCCTAGTCTTCACCGCCATCGCCCGCATTTCCTAACCCCTCTCGGCATAAAGCTTGCACATCTTCCTGTAGAGGATGGAGGTGTGCCTTGTTTTCTGACTGGATTGCGATTTTGGCTTTACTGGTCGTCCATTTAGGGTTTGCCGCGCTGCTCGGCCTATTCGTTCGGCAAGCTAACTCTGCCGCCGATCGGGCGCTTGCCCTTGTGGGGGTCTTGGCCTATTTCGGCTCCAGCCTGGGGCTACCGTTATTGTGGCTGCCCAGGTTGGGGATTTGGCTGGCTTCAGCAGCCTTATTTGCTGCCTTCGCCAATCTGCCTTTACCGCGTGCCTGGCAATCTCGCTTAGTGTGGTTTTACGCTTGCCTGAGCATGTTGCTGATCGTGGCCTGGAGCCTTGCCCAGGGCTGGCCTTCACCGGCCATCAGCCTGGGAATCACTGCTGGGTGGGCGGGCGTCTTGGCCTGGCGGCGCGGGTTTCAAATCCGAGTTAGTTGAGCCCCGCCTTTTATCCAAGCGCACGATGCGGCTGGCCCGCAATAGCGGTTCCGGGGATTCGCGCCCGAGCTCAAGGCGGCCGTGCACCAGCAGGGGCGCTCTGCCCGCCAGTTCCCCCCTATCGCGTTGATAGACCTCATCTGGGATTACTACGCGTAAAGTGCCCTCGAAATCAGCCAGATCCATAAAATAAAGATAGGCCCCAGCGCTGGTCTGAATGCGGCGCCAGGTCTGGCGCATGCCAGCCACGCGCAGGTCTTGCTCAAAGCGGTTGGCAGCTTCCACGGTGCTGATGGCCTGGGCTGCCCGGATTTGTTCTGCAAACAGATCCAGGGGATGCGCCACTAGGCTCACTCCCAACAAAGCCTCCTGGGTCTTGGCCTTTTCCTCCTCGCTCCAATCTGCCACGGGGTCAACCTCGGTTCCAAACAAGGGCATCTGGCCGCGTTTCCAGGTTCCGCTTTCCAGCTCATTCAACAAATTCGGGATGCTGCCCAAGCCCTCCAGCGCGCCGGCCATGATCAGGTTGCGCGCCTCCCCGCTGCGCGGAAAAACGCGCGTCAGGAAATCTGCCAGCGAAGTAAAAGGGCGTAAGCGCAAGATCTTTTGCTGCGTTTCGTTGGTGAGGTCACGCAACTGGCTCAGCCCCATATAGAGCCGGGCTTCTCCCTGGATAGTTGCCACGCTGAACTGGCTTTGGGAGTAATTGATATGCGGGGGACGAATAGTTAAACCCAGGCGCCGTGCTTCCATCAAATACGTCGTTTGGTCGTAGTAGCCGCCCCAATTGGCCAACACCGCCGCCATGAATTCCGCCGGGTAGTGCACCTTGCACCAGGCCGAGCGCCAGGCGGTCTGCGCGTAGGAGGCCGTGTGCGCCTTTGGAAATCCATAGCCGGCGAAAGCAGCCATCATGTCCCAGATCTGTTCGGCAAGTTCAGCGGGGACCTGTTTGCGTTCTCCCGCGCCGCGAATAAACTTTTCTTTCAGGGTGCGCATGCGCTCGCCCGGGTCGAAATGGCTCATGGCGCGGCGCAGCAGATCCGATTCCGCCAGACTGAATCCGGCCAGCTCGTGCACCACGCGCAGCACCTGCTCCTGGTAGAGGAAGACGCCGTGGGTCTCCTCCAAGAGCGGACCCAGCGCGGGATGGATATGCTCCACCGGTTCCAGGCCCAGGTGGCGGCGAACGAAGGCATCTTTCAGCCCGCCGGTGAGCGGGCCCGGGCGGAACAAAGCCAGGGCAACCATCACGTTGTCCACGCTGTCGGCCTGCACTTCGCGCAGCGTGGCGCGCATGCCGGGGCTTTCGATCTGGAAGCAGCCGATAGTGCGGCCGGTGCGCACCAGTTCGGCCGTGGCTGGATCGTCGTTGGGGATATTTTCAAGGACCTCAAGGCGGCTTTGCCCTTGCTCGGGGTGTTGCTGGCGGATGCGGTCCGCCACGTCACCTAACACGGTCAACCCGCGGATGCCAAGCAGGTCCATCTTTACCAGCCCCGCTTTTTGCACGCCGGTCAGGTCGTATTGGGTGATGGTGATCCCCTTGCCGGAAAATTGGGTGGGAACCAGGTCGTTCATCGGGCCAGCGCTGATGACCACGCCGCCGGGATGGATGGATAGATGGTGGGGGAAATCCAGGATTGCCTCTGCCTGTTTGAAAATAACCTGGGAGTGCTCGTCAGGGTAGCGGGCTTCAAGATCTGCGTAGGGTTTTTCGCTTTTTTCCGCAGAACCGGCAGCCGGGTTCCAATATCTGTAAGGCAGGGTGTCCACCATGGTCTTGATCTCGGCTGGGGTTAACCCGTGCGCTTTAGCCACCTCGCGCAACGCCGAGCGGCGACGGAAGCGGTTAATGGTGGCGACCATGGCCACGCGGTCGTGGCCATATCGTTCGTACACATGGTGGATGACCAGATCGCGCCGCCGCGAGCACAGATCTGTATCCACATCGGGAGGGTTGGGGCGCGCCGGATTGAGGAAACGTTCGAAATAAAGATTGAGCCGTACTGGGTCAGGGGTGGTGATGCCCAGGCAGTGGGCTACCAGCGAAGAGGCTGCCGACCCGCGCGAAGCAATGGGCACGTCGGCTTGGTGCGCGAAGGCAATCACCTCCTCCATAATAAGGAACAGGGTGGCATAGCCGCTTGACTTGATCACATCCAGTTCATGTTCAAGGCGGGATTGTATTTCGGCGCTTATCTCAACGTATAGCTTGCGCGCTCCGGCGAATGCCTTGTCGCGCAATACCTCCATGGGAGTCTGTCCGGCAGGTAGATCCAATTCGGGAAAGATGGCTTGCCCGAGCGGTAACTTAAAGCTGCAGCGCGCGGCAACTTCTTCCGTGGCGCGCATCGCAGCGGGGTTGGGGGCAAAGCGCGCCAGGAACTCTTGCTCAGTCGGAAAATGAGATTGGGGTGGGGCGCAAGCTTCCGGAGGCAGGCGATCCATGGGCGTGTTGAGGCGCATGGCGGCCAGGAGCCGTTGGACCTCGGCTTGCTCGGGCTTAAGGTAATAAATAGGCCAGGTTGCTACTTGAGGAAGATCGTGAGCGTTGGTCTTCTCTTGAGGGTGGGTTAATCGCAGGTAAAGGCGGTCGCCAAACAGGCTCTGGAGGGCGGCTAGCGGCTGTTGGCG
>DATBWP010000117.1:0-5561 GCA_036514735.1 Anaerolineales bacterium | reverse complement strand
GGCGGTCATGGTGAGCACATCCACTTCAGTGCGCATCTTCTTCAAAAATTCCTTGTGGGTTACGCCGAAGCGCTGCTCCTCATCAATGATCAGTAGGCCCAGGTCTTTGAACTTCACGTCTTTCTGCACCAAACGATGCGTCCCGATGACAATATCCACCTGTCCTTGGGCTAACTTCTCAATCGTTTCTGCCTGCTCACGATGGCTGCGAAAACGGGAGAGCATATCCACCGCCACGGGGAAGGCGGCCAGACGCTGGCGGAAGGTCTGGTAGTGCTGCTGGGCCAGCACGGTGGTGGGTACCAGCAGGGCGACCTGTTTGCCATCCATTACCGCTTTGAAGGCCGCGCGCAAGGCGATCTCAGTTTTGCCATAACCGGCGTCGCCGCAAACCAGGCGGTCCATCGGCCGTGGGCTCTGCATGTCGCTTTTCACTTCTTCCAGCACGCGCAATTGGTCTTCGGTTTCCACGTATGGGAAACTGGCTTCCAATTCGCGCTGCCAGGCCGAATCGGGGGAAAAGGCGTAGCCGGCCACCATCTCGCGCTTGGCATACAGTTCCAGCAGGTCTTCGGCAATGGTTTCCACCGCGCGGCGTACTCGCGCCTTGGCACCGCGCCATTCGGTACCGCCCAGGCGGTTGAGGGGGGGAGCTTCGCCGCGGCTGCCCACGTAACGGGTGAGCCGGTCGGCCTGGTGCACCGGCACGTAAAGCTGGTCGCCTCCGGCATATTCCACGCGCAGGAACTCACGGGTGACGCCTTCGATCTTGGCCTCCACCAGGCCCTTGAATAAACCGATGCCGTGATCGATGTGCACCACGACTTCATCGGTTTGCAGATCGACATAAGGGGCTTCAGGGGCGTCGCGCTCCACCAGAGGTTGGCGGCGGGGTTGCGGACGCTCCCAGCCAAAGATCTCGCCATCGGTGAGCAGGTGGATCGAGGGCGCTCCCTTTTGGGTAAGCACCCAGCCGTCACCCAAGCTGCCTTCTTTAAGGTGAGGCTCGACCACTTTGCCGCTAACAAAGTTGCGTTCCAGCCACAGGTCTTGCAGGCGGGCGGCCTGCCGTGAAACCAGATGGACTTCGTCTCCGGCTGCCAGCATGCGTTCCACATGGTCGAGCATCGGTTTGAGCTGGCCGCCGAAGCGCGGACCCGGACGGAACAGGTAGGCCAATCCTTGGGCTTCCTCAAGGGCATCCGCGGGACCGAGTTCGATGACCTGGTGATCACCGAGCAGGTCCTGGGTATCATCCAGGGTCAGATAAGGGCGGGGATAATCTTCGGTCAGGGTGCTGTTTTGCAGACCTTCGGCGCGCAAGGCTACGGCTTGCGTTTCCAGCTCGCCGATCTGCTCGTTCAGCGCTTCCCGGTCATCGATGCAAATCAGGGCATCAGCCGGCAGGTAGTCGAAGACTCCGGCCAAGTCAGCATGCAGCAAGGGAGCATGGAATTCAGATAGTTCTTTAGCCTCCAAGCCCAGCGCTTCGGCGTTGTCCAGTAAATATTCGCGCGCCGGCGTGAGCGTTAGAGTATCCACTTCTATCACCGTGCGCTGGCTGGCTGGGTCGAAGCGGCGCAAGCTATCCACCTCGTCGCTGAAAAATTCCAGTCGGCTGGGCAGCTCGTCTTGCATCGGCCACAGGTCCAAAATGCCGCCGCGACGGGCAAACTGCCCGGGCGCGGTGACGCTGCTGGCGCTTTCGTAACCCAGGTTCACCAGTTGCCCGGCCAGAGCCAGCGGCTGGCTGCGCGTCCCGCGGCTCAGCGTTTGGCTGGCGCGCTGGAAGTCCGCTTTGGGCAGGGTGCGGGCCATGATGGCGCGGGCGCTGGCGAAGATGACGGGCAGTTTTCCGTCTTTGGGCTGCGCCAGGCGCGCTAGCACACCCAGTCGTTCACGGCGGGCAGTTTCGCTCCAAGGCGCGTTCTCATAGAACAGGGCGCTGGGCTCAGGAAAAAACAGGCGCTCGATCTGTGGCGACCAAAGGCCCATTTCGTCGAAATTGTTGAGGGCGCGATCACGCCGCTGGGTGAGCAACAAAATAGGGCGGGAAGTAGCCTCGCTCAGCGCGGCCACCAGCGGCAGCCGCGCCGAGCGGATCATGCCGAGGTGCGTTGCACGTGAACCAGCAGCCAGTTCTTTTTGGAGCTCAGCAAAGGCCGCTTGGGTGCGGATGTGGTCAAGCAGCGCTTTCATTTCTCCTTGGGGTTAAAGCGGTTCATGGCCGCGTCGATCCCGTCGTCCACAAAGGTCAAGGCGGCCTGCGCGGCGCGCTGCAGGACAAAAGGAAGCGCCTGCTGCTCGCTACGGGAGAAATCCTGCAGCACATGGTCAGGGGTCTTCATGCGGCCTTTGGGCCGCCCAATGCCCACCCGCAGGCGCGCAAAGTTCTCGCTGCCCAGGTTCTCAATGATGGACTTCATGCCCTTTTGACCGGCCGAACCGCCATCTGGGCGTAGGCGCAAGTTCTCAAAAGGCAGATCGGCATCGTCGTAAATAATCAAAAGGCGTTCCAGTGGGGTTTTGTAGAAGCGCAACAGCCCGCCCACCGCCGAGCCCGAGAGGTTCATGAAAGTACGCGGCTTGGCCAGCACCAGGCGCTGCTCGCGGTGGCGTGCAGCGGCCACCAGGGCGTTGGCTTGCATGCGGCCGAAAGCGGCGTCCAGCTCTTTCGCCAGTTCATCCAGCACCATAAAACCCACGTTGTGCCGGTTGAGCTTGTATTCCGGCCCCGGGTTGCCCAGGCCAATGATCAGGAAGGTGGGATGCGGTGGGGTCTCTTTTCGTCGTCGCAAAAACATGGCGTCCTCTTAAATACATTACGCCACCCAGGTAGGCGCCTGGGTGGTAAACGGCACCCGCCCATTGTAGCATCCACGGTTGCAGGCTAGGGACATCCTCCCTAGAGAAGATAGGGGTCGTTCCCGATTACGGAGGGGATGGAAAGGGCTAAGCTGTATGTGAAATTTTCCGCATTCGATTTGTCCTAAAAGGAGGACCAATGTCAACAGTCACCATTCAAGGCCGTACCATCCAAGACCCCCCGATCCTGGCGAAGATTTTTAGCAATCCCCGCGCCGCCTGGTTCTGGCTTTTGCTGCGCGTGTGGGTTGGCTACCAGTGGGTCGAAGCTGGGCTGCATAAGGTTACCGATCCGGGCTGGACGCAAACCGGCGAATCGCTCATGGGATTTTGGACGCGTGCGGTGGCTATCCCAGCTGAAGGCCGCCCGGCAATCTCCTTCGATTGGTATCGTTCCTTTATCCAGTTCCTGCTGGACACCCAGTCCTATGTCTGGTTCGCCAAGTTAGTGGCTTTCGGCGAATTACTGGTAGGCATTGCCCTGATCGTGGGTGCGTTTACCGGCCTGGCTGCATTCTTTGGCGCTCTGATGAACTGGAATTTCATGATGGCTGGGTCTGCCAGCACCAACCCCTGGCTGTTCGTGCTAGCCCTGGGCATTCTGGCGGCATGGAAGATCGCAGGATACGTCGGTTTCGATTATTTCCTGCTCCCCATGATGAGCCGTCTGTTCAGCAAAGTTCGCGCTCGGGTCGGAGTTCCCGTACCAGCAAAATAACCAGCAACACGAACTCGTTGCCAACAAAAAGCTCGCTATCTCAGCGGGCTTTTTGTCATGGGATTACCATTGACTTAACGCTAGCAAGTACGTAGAGTTGAACCCTATGTTGGATTTCATCCGCGAATTCCTCGAGATCAATTCGGTTCTGGTCTGGTTTGTGTATGGCCAAATGTTCTTCATCCTGGGCCTGGCTATCACCCTGCGTTCCCGCGCCCACAGCCGCCTGGAACTCGCCCGGCACTTGCCCTGGCTGGCGACTTTCGGTTTCCTCCACGGGCTGAATGAATGGGGCGATCTGTTCATCCCCATCCAGGCCACCTACCTGCCGGCCGACACGATCAACCTTCTTTATTTCGTGCAAAGCCTGATATTGGCCGCTTCCTTTGCCGTATTGTTTCAATTCGGCGCTGAACTTTTACGCGAACGCTGGCAGCTCATCAGGGTTCTGCCTCTGCTTACGTTCCTGGGATGGCTGGTCTGGTTCCTCATCTCCCACGTCCAGCTTCAAAGCGACATGGTCCTGCATCGGGACCTTGCTTCAGTGTGGGCTCGCTATCTGATCGGGTTTCCCGGTGCTTTGCTAAGCGCCGCCGGTTTGTATTATCAGATCCGGAAACAGATCAAGCCGCTGCATCTGAAGAGGATCGAAACCCCGTTTTTAGTGGCCAGTTTTGCCCTGGTGGCTTACGCAGGGGCTGGAGGGCTGATCGTGCCGCGCGCCGATTTTTTCCCCGCCTCCTGGCTGAACAGCGAGACGGTCGTTGCTGTTTTGGGGATCAACCCTCCAGTGATCCGTTCCATCATCGGCCTGACCCTGGCTGTCTCGGTCATCCGGGCACTGGAGGTTTTCCAGATCGAAGTGGACCACCTCATCGAACAGATGCGGGTGGAACGCGAATTGATGGATGAGCGCGACCGCATCGGGCGCGAACTTCACGACGGCGCTATTCAAACTATCTACACCGCGGGGTTATTGGTTGAAACCGCTGCGCGCAAACTGAAAGCCGGCCACGAATTATTGCAAATTCTAGATCGGGCCGGCAAGGCAATCAACGAAGCCATTGCTGACCTGCGTTCCTTCATCGGCGGCCTGCGGCCTCCGGAGGCGCCCCAGTCGCTGCGCCAGGCGCTGGCTGAACGCGCCGCGGACAGCCAATTGACCTCCCTGGTTAACATCGACTGGGACCTCGATCTCCCCGACGATCTCAGCTTCCAAGCAGCACGCGTGCCCCATGTGCTGGGAATATTGAACGAAGCTTTATCCAATGCGGTGCGCCATGCAGGCGCAGGGCATATTCAAGTGCAGGCCAAGCGTCACAATGACCAACTCAGGTTATTGATCGAAGACGATGGCCGGGGTTTTAATACGCAAACCGACCCGCGCGGCTTTGGTTTGCGTAATATGCACGACCGGGCTCGCCTGTTAAACGGCGACCTGAAAATCCAATCCCAACCCGGCAAGGGCACAACAATAGGTTTATCGGCGCCATGGGACCTGAAGCTATGAAAAAGATCCGAGTGCTCTTGGTGGATGACCATGAGATCGTGCGTCTGGGGCTGGCCACCCTCTTGCACGAGATACCCTGCGTCAGCACGGTTGGTGAAGCCGGGTCTGCTGAAGAAGCCGTGCGCGCCGTGCCTAAATTCAAACCAGATGTGGTCGTGATGGATATTCGCCTTCCGGGAGAAAGTGGCATTGAAGCTTGCCGTCAGATCAAGGCGAAATATCCTGAGGTGAATGTGCTGATGCTTACCTCATACGCCGAGGATTCCCTGGTCTTTAAAGCCCTCGAAGCTGGCGCCTCCGGATATGTGCTCAAGCAGGTAGGCAACCAGCATCTCATCAATGCCATGGAAGCCGCCTGCCGGGGAGAGTCGGTGTTCGATCCACAGATAACTCAAAAATTGATCGATCGGGTTCGGCAGTACGAGCAAGCCCAACATGAGGGTGCATTTGAGAGCCTGAGCGCCCGGG
>DATBWP010000116.1:0-9337 GCA_036514735.1 Anaerolineales bacterium | reverse complement strand
GGTGTCGGTGGCCGGGCCATGGAAGAACTGGCCGAAACTGGTCATTTTGTCGGTGTGATCGACTTCACCACCAATGAAACATTCGATCCCATGACCGGTGGCATTCACGATGGCGGTCCTGACCGTCTCAAGCGGATTGGTTTGCTGGGATTGCCCCAGGTCGTCGTCCCTGGCTGTATTGACTTCTGTGTATTCCACGCTGGCGCCATTCCCCCTGCGCTTCAGGGACGCCCTGTATATGATCACAACCCCGAGTATACGCTCGTGCGTGCCACCCACGCAGAGATGGTTGCGTTGGGCCACCTTTTTGCCCAACGCTTGAACCTGGCCAAAGGGCCACTTCGTATCGCCGTCCCGACCCAGGGTCTCTCTATCCCTAACGTACCGGGCGGCCCCTTCTGGAATCCTGAAGCCGACGCGGCCTTCCTGGAAACCCTGCGCGGCGGGATCAGGAAAGACATCCCCATTTTTACCTATGAACGACATGTCAACGATCCCCAATTTGGCGTCGAGGTTGCTGACCTGTTCATTGACCTGATGAGAAAGGAGTGAAAAATGTTAACTGGAAATGGACGCGACTATAAAGATATTCCCCACCTGACCGAAGGCGATGAAGAATTTCGCAGGAAATTCATCTCCTGGGAATTGGGCGACCTGACCTACGTTGATATCCAGGAATATCTCAAATCCAAGGATACGATCCTGGTGCCAATGGCCAGCTTCGAGCAGCACGGTCAACACCTCCCGATCTACACCGACACCATCACTGCCATCGAAATTTCCTGTCGGGTGTCGGAGATGATCGGCGTCTTGCATTCCCCGCCCATCTGGACGGGCTACTCACCGCAGCACATGCATAGACCCGGTATGGGGCGCGGCACCATCACCCTGCGCAGCAGCACCCTGCTGAACCTGCTTTACGATGTTGGGCGCAGCCTGATCCATCACGGCTTCAACCGCATTATCTTCGTCAACGGTCATGGTTCCAATGTCAAAGTGGTTGACCCGGTTCTGCGCAAGCTGCGCTACGAGACCGGCGCGCTGATCGGCTTTGTCAAGCCTTATATGGAGAATTACGTTGGCATCCTCTCTGGATTGATGGAAAATCCGCCTGAGGAGACGCCCGGCTGGCACTCGAGTGAACTGGAGACCTCCCAGGATCTGGCATGGAATGAGAAGTATGTGCGTATGGAACGCGCCAATTTCACCAAGGCGCATATCCCTGAATTCCTGCCCAGGTCGTTCGAGAAGAAGGACGGCATGCCCGACGTGGAATTCGATGGGTATAAATACTTCACCTTCCCGATGGATCACCACGAATTCATCGAGAGCGGTGTGATTGGCAACCCCCTGCGTGCCACCAAGGCCAAAGGGGAAGAGGCTTTTCGCCGCCTTTCAGAACATACAGCCCGCGGCGTCCTTGAATTGATGAAGGTGCCAGTCAACGTTCATACCCGAGAGTTTATCGACCGGGCACTTTAATTCATGGAAAGACCGGACACGGATTGCACGATGGTTGTCAGAGCCAATCCGTGTCCCATTTAGAAGCGATGTACATAAAACTGGCTTATGGCCGTAATGGCCTGACCGTAACATTGCCTGACACGGTGGATGTATTGTCGCCGCGCTTCCTTCCCGGCCTGCCCGACGAGCTTGAGGCGCTGCGGGGTGCTTTGCGCGATCCGATCGGATCGGCTCCTCTGGCTGAACTTGTCATGCCTGGCGATCGCGTTGTGGTGGTCCACACCGATATCACCCGCGCCACTCCCAATGACCGTATCCTGCCCGAGCTGCTGGACGAATTGGAGACGGCGGGAATTGCACGGGAAAATATCACCCTGATAAACGGTCTGGGCACGCACCGCCCGCAAACCGAAGCCGAATTGCGCGCCATGCTCGGTGACCGCATCGTGGAAGGTTACCGCTGCCTCCAACACGACTGCAACGATGAAGCCAACCTGGTTTCCATGGGGGAAACATCGAAAGGACATCCAGTACGCATCAACCGCTTTTATCTCGAAGCCGATGTGCGCATCCTGACCGGCTTCATTGAACCTCATTTTTTTGCTGGCTTCAGCGGTGGGCCCAAGGCAGTCATCCCCTCGCTGTCCGGGGCAGAGAGCGTCTTTACCAATCACGGGATTGAAATGATCGCCCATCCCAAATCGACCTGGGGGGTCATTGAAGGGAATCCCATCTGGGAGGAAATGTGCGAGGTCGCCTTGCGCACCCATCCTGCTTTCCTGCTGAACGTGTCCCTCAATGTCAACCGCGAGATCACCGGCATCTTTGCCGGCGATATGCTTTCCGCTCATGCAAAGGGTTGTGCCTTTGTTAGGGAGAACGCCATGCGTGCGGTGGACAAGCCCTACGATATCGTGATCACCACCAACAGTGGCTATCCCCTTGACCAGAACCTGTACCAGTCGGTTAAAGGTTTGAGCGCTGCCAATCAGATCGTACGGCAGGGAGGAACCATTCTCATTGCTGCGGCTTGCGAGGACGGCTTGCCCAATCATGGGCGTTATGCGGCTTTGCTGGCCGAGGCCGGCTCACCTCAAGGTGTAATCGACATGATCTCGAAGCCTGGCTTCTGTGCCCAGGATCAGTGGCAAGTGCAAATCCAGGCTCAGATCCAATGCCGTGCCGACGTGTACGTTTACAGCGACGGCCTTACTGATGAGCAGATCGAACGGGCGTTGTTCATCCCCTGCCGCAACCTCGAGCAAACCGTCTCGCAATTGCAGGAGAAATATGGTTCCCAGGCACGTATCTGTGTCATTCCCGAAGGACCGCAAACGATCCCTTATTTGCGAGGAGATGTATGAACAGCAAACAATACCGCATGAGTGAATTGCTCAATCCTGCCGACGGGCGCAGCCTTGTGGTTGACACCAGCAATGGCCTGGTGCTGGGGGTGCTTCCCGGATTGGAGCATTTTGAAAAAGCCGTCCACCCGTTGTTACCGTTATTGGATGGGATCGTCACCAGTCCCGGGCAGGCGCGCCAACTGGGACCACGCACTCGCCAGGAGGCTGCTCTGCTGATACGCGCTGACTGGACCAACGCCCTGCGCGGGGCTGACTTTGTGCTGCCACCGGAAACGATCCAATACATTCCCCTTCTAAACCCCGTGGATGGCTTGGACCTGGGGGCAAGCGCCCTGGTGATGCACTTCATCCTTGGGCACGAAGAGGAAATCGAAGCCTGGTGCATGCAACGGGTGGTCAATTTGGCCCTGGAAGGGCTCAACCTGGGCATACCGTTGCTTGTGGATGTGCAGCCTATCGGCCCGCGGGTGGTTCTGCTGAACAAAGCCATCGAACTGGGCGTCTCTTACGCCCTTGAAGGCGGTGCCGACGGTGTTATCGTGCCTTGGCCGGGAACACAATCCTTTAAGACCATCCAGGCAATGTGCAATGGTCTGCCAGTGTGGGTTACACCAGCCAACCCGGAACCGGATTCACCCGAACTGGCCGAAGCCCTGCAACTGGGTGCAGCGGGTTTCTGGCTCGATGAGCGCATCTTCGCGGCTGACGATCCGCCAGCTATTCTGCAGGCTTTGAAGGCCCTGGTGCATGCCCCGGCGGTCGTGTGAAATGAAAACCGGACTGCAAAACCGCATGGACCGCCTGTTCAATCGCCATGGCGATGGCCGGGCAATTTGTGTAGCCGCTGACCATGGCTATATGAGTGATGTCACCCCAAACGTGGTCAACCTGCGCTCGACCGTCGAAGCCGTGATCGCTGGTGGCGTGGATGGCATTTTGCTGGCCCCTGGCCAGGCGCTGAGGCTGGCCCATCTCTTCAAAGGGCGGGATGGCCCGGCTCTGATCGTGCGCGCCGACTGGATGAATATGCCTCGCCTGGGCACCTCAAACGTAACTAACGCTGTACCCCAACGCCTGCTGATCAATGAGAAAGTCATCACTGCTGAACAGGCCTTGTCCCTGGGTGCCACTGCCATCACGGTGTATTTGTTCCTGGGTTACAACGACAAAGTGGAAACCATCGGCGTAGACAAGTGCGCCAGGTTTGTCAATGAGTGCCGTCGGGCCGGGTTGCCTTGTATCATCGAGCCGCTGGCTTATGGTGGACAGGTGACCGGTGCCAATATAGTCGAGATTCTTACTCTGGGGGCGCGCATGGCGGTGGAGATCGGAGCCGATGCTCTCAAGATTCCCTACACTGGGGATGTGGATTCTTTCCGAAACCTGATCGATGTCAGCGGTGTGCCAACCCTGGTTCTGGGAGGCGCCCGTTCGGACAACGAGCGCGACGCCCTGGAACTGTACGCTGAAGCCCATGAAGCCGGGGCCTCTGGCTGCTTGATGGGTCGCAACGTGACCAAATCGCCGGACCCCAAAGCGATGATCGAACGACTCTGTCACATCGGCCATCACGGCTGGACGGTGGATGAGGCCTTGCGCGGCGAAACCTGGGATTTCGTGCGCCTGAAGGCCAGACCCCCCTTATGCACTGGCTGCGACTTGTGCGTGGGGGCTTGTGTGGCCAGCCATGGCAACGGTGATTATGGACTCAATCAGGCGCGTCTGCGGATTGAATCCGGGAGCAAACCCGGGCAGCATAAGGTCATGTTCTGCACCACCTGCAAAAAGTGCATCGATGTTTGCCCAACCAAAGCCCTGCGCTGGCACCTCGAAAGCGGCGCAGTGGAACTGCTCCCCGAACGCTGTGACAATTGCGCAAAATGTGTGGCCATCTGCCCTACGCAGGTGATTATTCATTCGGAAGCGGGTCTTACCTTCGAGGATGGGCGTTCGCTGGATTGGTACCCGGTGATCTGTGACCTGTGTAACGGCGCGCCGGAATGCGCCCGCATCTGCCCCACCGGGGCAATCTTCATCGCCCAACGCCCAGATTTCAACCCGGTGCTGGAGTAGGAGATCAACATGGACTTGACTCACCGAGCCTACTGCAACCGTATCTTGCGCCTCAATTTGTCCACAGGATCCATTGAAACCACACCGCTACCTGCAGATGTGATGCCGCTGATTCTGGGCGGCAAAGGATTGGGGGCCTGGCTGCTGTATACCGAACTATCCGCGGGCGTGGATCCGCTCTCAGCGGAAAACCACATGATCTTCCACACCGGTCCGCTGACGGGCACCACTGCCCCCACCGCGGGGCGTTTTGGCCTGACCACCAAGAGCCCGGCCACGGGCACCTATTTCGATGCTTACTGCGGCGGCTATTGGGGCAACATGCTCAAATATGCGGGTTATGACGCCCTGGTTCTAACGGGAGCCGCCAAAAATCCGGTTATGCTGGTCATCGATGGGGAACGGGTGGAAATCCGTCCAGCAGAAAACCTATGGGGTACGACCATCTCCGCAGCCACACAACAAATCAAAGCTGAATTGGGCCACGATTGGCAATCTCTCGTGATCGGACCGCCCGGAGAAGCACAGCGCAATCTGGCCGGGATCTTCAATGAGAGTCGGGCTTTGGCCCGCGGTGGGGTTGGCGCGGTGATAGGCTCGAAGAAACTCAAAGCCATCGCCGTACGCGGCAAAGGGGGCGTGCGCGTCCACGACAAAAGGCAATACGAGCGCGCCCTGCAGTTGGCCTTTCGGGCGGTGCGCATGTCGGGCCCGATCAGCATGCTCCGCAAGGAGGGGACCGCTAACATCCTGGAGGTTATCAACGTGATGGGGGCGCTGCCCACCCGCAACTTCCAGCAGGGACAGTTCGAAAAGTCGGATGAGATTTCCGGCTACTCCTTTCGGCAGCACAACTGGAAAAATGAATATGCCTGTTTTGGCTGCCCGATTGGCTGTGGCAAATGGACCACACCCCTGGAAGATGGCAAGGTGATCGAAGGGCCAGAGTATGAGAGCATCTATGCCCTGGGTTCGAACTGCGCCATCGGCAGCCGTGAGACCATCATCCGACTCAACTGGCTGTGCGACGAATATGGTTTGGACACGATCAGCGTGGGCGGGGTGATTGGCTTAGTAATGGAGATGTTCGAGCGCGGCATGGTGGGAGCGGAAACCCTGGATGGGATTTCACCCACCTGGGGGAATGCAGAGGCTGCCATTGCCCTGGTGGAGAAAATAGCCAGGAGTGAGGGCTGCGGCAAGTGGTTGGCACAGGGCGTGGCCACCATCGCAGAACGCTACCCCGCAACGAAGGCGTTCGCCATGCACGTCAAAGGGCTGGAAATGCCCGCCTATCATCCGAACGCGGCCAAAGGCACGGCGCTCGCTTATGCTATTTCTGAAAGAGGCGCCTGTCACCTGCGCGGCGCACCGCTGGGCGAAATATTCAGTGGGGCTGCTAATCCGCTGATGATTGAAGGAAAACCGCAACTTTTCCGCGATCACCAGGCCGATAAGGCTGTTTGGGACAGCGCCTGTTTATGCGCTTTCCCGGGATACGGGATGAGCCTCAAGGAATTGTGGCAGTTGGTTAAGGCCGCCACGGGTTTCGACTATCCCAAGGTGGCGGATTTGGAGCGCCTTGGGGAGCGCGTCTCGACGCTGGCACGTCTCTTCAATGTGCGCGAAGGCTTTTCCCGCGCCGCGGATACTCTGCCAGCACGTAACCTGACGCAGCCCATAACGGTCGGATCAGCCGGTGGCCAGGTGGTCGATCTGGAACCGATGCTTGACGAATACTATCGCATCATGGGCTGGGACGCGAATGGCGTCCCTACCCCCGCGCGGTTGAAAGAACTCGGGATCCCTGAACCAAAGAGCTTCCTGGAATGACCAGTAATCCGAGCGTGGTTTTGATTGTGATCATTTCTGTGGCATTTATGATCAGCCTGTCGAAAGGCGGACTGGGCGGCATGTTGGGGGCTTTGGCAACGCCGATGATGGCGCTGGCGATGCCTGCCAACCAGGTTCTTGGCTTGTTGCTGCCCATCATGCTGCTTGCGGATGTATTTGCCATCGCCCTGCACTGGCGAAAGTGGAACAGGCGGTTGGTTTGGCTCTTGACCCCTGGCGCAGTGATCGGAGTGACGATTGGTACTTTCTTTATTGCCAACGCCCCTACCGATGTGCTCAAGATCGGATTGGCCGTTATTGCATTGCTGTTTGTAATTTACAAACTTGTCGAAAAGCGCATCCTGGCTTCGCTGAAATACCAGGAGCGTAACTGGCATGGCTGGCTGGCTGGCACGGCGGCAGGGTTTGCGTCTTCCCTGGCGCACAGCGGAGGACCGCCCATCGGCATTTACCTCATGCTGCAAGATGTAACCCCGAACGTTTTTGTTGCCACATCGGTTCTGTTCTTCGCGATCCTTAATTGGATAAAGGTTCCTTATTATCTCTATATCCATTTGTTTGATTTCCAACGGCTTTGGCAGATTGCGTGGATCGCCCCGATCGTCCCGCTCGGAGCGTGGCTTGGATGCTGGATGGCTGCTAAAATCTCCAAGGAGGTTTTCGATGGCATCATCGTGGCTCTGTTGGCGGTCACAGCCTTGTTGTTGATCTTCAGCTAGACGCAGGAGAAAGGCCCATGGGAAAAACCCTCGTCATAACAGGATCATTGGATACGAAGGGCAGGGAATTTACCTTCCTTAAAGAGTTGATCGAGAAGGAAGGCCTTGATACCCTGGTGGTTGACTTTGGCGTGATGGGGGAACCAGTCCTCACACCAGATATCACTCGCCAGGAAGTGGCAAATGCAGGTGGCGGGGATTTGGCCAGCCTGGCTTCCGGCGAGCACAAGGATGAGGCCATGCGGGTCATGGCGGCTGGCCTGGCTGTGGTGGTGCGCCGGCTTTTCGATGAGGGCAGGCTGGATGGGATCATCGGGATGGGCGGCGGCGGAGCAACATCAATCTCAACCACGGCCATGCGGGCCCTGCCGGTGGGCGTGCCCAAATTAATGGTTTCCACACTGGGCGGCGGGGATGTCAGTGCTTATGTTGGCACCCGGGATATCACCTTTATGCCATCCATCGTGGATGTGGCCGGTTTCAATCGGATCAGCCGCGCCATCTACGCCAACGCAGCGGGGGCTATCGCTGGCATGGTAAAAATGGAAACAGCCAAAGGAGACGAGGGAAAGCCCCTGGTTACTGCCTCGATGTTTGGCAACACCACTCTTGCGGTGGATCGGGCGCGCGGTGTATTGGAGGCGCGCGGCTATGAAGTTCTGGTCTTTCATGCCACTGGCACAGGTGGAAAGACAATGGAAGGCCTGATCGCCGATGGCTATATTACAGCTTCGCTGGATATCACCACCACCGAGCTTGCCGACGAGGTGTGCGGCGGAGTGTTGAGCGCCGGCCCTGAACGCTGCCTGGCCGCCTCGCGCGCCGGCATCCCGGCAGTGCTGGTTCCCGGCTGCGTGGATATGGCTAACTTTCGGGCAATGGATACCGTTCCCGATAAGTACAAGTCCCGCAAGCTCTATCAATGGAATCCAAATATCACCTTGCTGCGCACCAATGCTGAAGAAAACAAACGCATCGGGGAGATGATCGCCGCGGCTGCCAACGCAGCCACCGCCCCGGTTGTCATCCTGATCCCCCTCAGGGGCGTTTCGCAACTGGATAGCCCGGGTGGGGCGTTTTGGGATCCGCAGGCAGATCGCGCCTGCTTCGAGGCCATCAAAAAGGATCTCAGGCCGGGCATCCCGGTCATTGAGATGGACAACAACATTAATGATCCCGAGTTTGCTGACAAGGCCGTCGAGACCTTGTTGGGCATGTTGGGAAAATAGGAGGTACTCGAAATGGCAATTCCACGTGCAGAGATCATCAGACGCCTGCAAGCCCAGATAACGGCCGGCAGGCCTATCGTCGGGTGCGGGGCGGGAACCGGCATCTCGGCCAAGTTCGCCGAAGCCGGTGGTGCCGACGTCATCATCATCTACAATTCGGGACGTTATCGCATGGCCGGGCGTGGCTCGCTGGCGGGGCTGCTCCCCTATGGAGATGCCAATGGCATCGTGGTCGAGATGGCGGCCGAGGTATTGCCCGTCGTGAAGGACACCCCGGTTCAAGCTGGCGTCTGCGGCACGGATCCCTTTCGCTTGATGCCCGTCTTTTTGAAGCAGTTGAAAGAGATTGGCTTTTCAGGTGTGCAAAACTTCCCCACCGTTGGGCTGTTCGATGGCAAATTCCGCGCCAATTTGGAGGCCACTTGCATGGGCTATGAAAAAGAGGTCGAAATGATCCGCCTGGCGCATGAGATGGATCTTTTTACCACGCCCTATGCCTTTACCGCGGACGAGGCGAGAGCCATGACAAAAGCCGGAACCGATCTGTTGGTATGCCACGTTGGCTTGACGATCGCTGGCAGCATTGGCGCGGCCGTGGCCTTCACCCTTAACGAGGCCATAGATAAGGTAA
>DATBWP010000115.1:0-13814 GCA_036514735.1 Anaerolineales bacterium | reverse complement strand
AGCATGTCGATCGCTTCATAATCATAAGGGGATGAGAAATAATGGATATCGAACTCGTCACAGGCTTCTTTCAATGTGGGAGTCCATTCAAAAGGGATGGAGGCGTCTTCATACACTTCAAAAACGCTTTTCTTCCATTGAGCCTGATGCGAAAGGCGATCTCCCAAAGCCTTAAAACCGTAATCTGAAACGATCCTGGGGGCGCGAAAGTTCTGGAACTTGGCCGCATCGGCCCCAGCCAGCTTTGCCAGGCGGATCAACTCCACGGCGCGTTTCAGGTCCCCGTCGTGGTTGGCAGCAATGTCGGCGATAAAGTAGGTGGGATGTTGCAAGCCGACTGGCCTGCCCTGGATATTGATCTGCATACTTATCCTCTCACCGGCTCCGGCGCTACCGCCATGGCCAATAGTTTGTCGCGATAGCCGGACCGGTATTGCTCATACAACACCTCAATGCCGGTCGCGATGGTTGAAGGCCGGCGGCCCATTACCTTAACCAGGTTGGTGGTCTTCAAAGTCAGGTTAAGGGCACGCGGCGCAATTGACCTGCTTTGGGATGAATCTGCCGCATGGATTAAATTGGCATCCAATCCAAAACGTTGCGCAACTGCCACGCCAAATTCGTATTTGCTCATAGAATCGGCGCTGACCGTATGAAACAACCCGCGTATATTTTTCTCAAGTAATTCGAGCATGATGGTAGCCAAATCAGACACATGCAGATGACAAAAATACCGGTCGGTAAATCCTTGAACCGGTTTTCTGGCCACGAGATTGTTATAGAAGAATTCCGCGATGCTATGATCTCCTTGGATGCTCCAGCCTGATATGTTCGGGCGCACAATGAGTACTTGCGGATGGGCGGCCTTTACGGCCAGCTCAGCCAGTCGCTTGGTGCGGCCATAAACGCTGAGTGGATTGGGGGCATCCTCCTCGCGGTAATCACCCTTAACGCCGTCGAAGACCGCATCGGTAGAGACCTGTAGAAAGTCCATCCCGCGCTTGGCTGTCTCGGCCGCCAGGCGGCCTGGCAACTCGGCGTTCAGACGCCGGGCTAATTCGGGTTGACGCTCACACACATCCAGGTCGGTCAGCGCCGCACAGTTTATGACCCAATCGGGTTTGGCCTTATCGAGTAGTTGAGGAATAACTCCGCCTACCAACAGATCCGCCTGCAGCGTCTGGAAACCGGGGTTGCGCAAGGGATGGCTATGCACCACCCCAACGACCTCATAACGCCTGGCCGCCTCCAGCGCCAAATTAATTCCCAGCAATCCGCTGGCTCCGGTGACCAGGATGCGTGTCACGCCAGGTTGCCCGCTTCCAGTTCGGCTTCATAAGGAGCCACCATCGTTTGGATCTCATCCGGGCTCAGCAGCTGCGGGTTTTCGTTACTGGCATAGCGGAAACCGTCCGGCAACGCTTTGCCCTTTTGGTTCCAGGAGCGCACAAACCAGGGCCCCAGAGCTGGTTGAATCACATACATGTTTTTCAATTCAACGGTGGTGCGGGCTTCGTCCTCGGAGATCAACACCTCATGCAATTTTTCCCCTGGGCGGATTCCCACTTCCTCAAGTTGCGCCTCGGGGGCGATTGCCTTGGCCAGATCCAGCAACGAAGTGCTGGGCAGCTTGGGCACAAACACCTCGCCACCCTGCATGACTTCGATGCAATGGAGCACGAAACGGACGCCCTGGTCGAGGGAAAGCCAGAAGCGCGTCATGCGTTTGTCGGTAATGCTCAATTTTCCATTTTGGCGCTGGCGCAAAAAGATGGGCACCACCGAGCCGCGACTGCCGATAACATTGCCGTAACGCACACAACTGAAGCGGGCAGGCCGGTCTCCGGAATAGGCGTTGCTTTGCACAGTTAACTTTTCTGCCGCCAGCTTCGTGGCGCCGTACAGGTTGACGGGGCTGACTGCCTTGTCGGTGCTGAGCGCCAACACTTTACTTATCCCGGCCTCCAAAGCGGCCTCCACCACGTTGGCGGTGCCAAGGATATTGGTCTTGATAGCTTCCATCGGGTTATATTCGCAAGCCGGCACCTGCTTGAGGGCAGCAGCGTGTATTACCACGTCCACCCCATCCATGGCGCGCTTTAAGCGACCCAGGTCGCGCACGTCGCCAATGAAGTAGCGTAGGTTGGCCTGATCGAATCCCGCCTCGCGCATCTCATGCTGTTTCAGCTCGTCGCGGCTGAAGACAATGACCTTGGCCGGCCTGTATTCGTCCAGCAGGATGCGGATGCACGCCCGGCCAAAGGAGCCGGTGCCTCCGGTTACTAAAACAACCTGTTTTTTCCAATCCATGCTCTCTCCGCTCACCTACTTGCTAATCACCACTAAAGGATACAGTCCTTTTTCACCGAAAAAGCGCGGAAATAATTCTTCCAACCGAAATAGGATACGTAGCCAAAAACGGCCAAACCACTCTTCACGAAAAAAGAACCGCAGCACGTTGGTGCTGACGCTGCGCCAAACAAGAATGTTGAAAACCATTTTTCCGCGCAAGATAGCCTTCAGCCAGCGCGCGTCCTGTTTATTCACAAAAGTCCCTTTGCCGAGTTCTAATTCTTCAGGAGAGGGCTCATTGACGCGGGCCACGCTTTTGCGCCCCTTCAACCAAGCTTTGATCCGATCGAAGAACTGATTCAGAGGAGAATAGCCCCACCCGTTAACCACCACAGCCTGACGGTTTGGGGTCAACACCCTGTGTAGCTCCAAAAACGCCTGGCCATGCTGATTTGCCGGCAGGTGGTGGATGGTATGCAGCGAGACCACCGCATCAAAAACTTCAGGAGCGAAGGGAAGGCGGGAGATATCGCTCACTACGAAAGCGCCTGCCGCCCCAATGCGATCTCTGGCCGCCTTCAAGGCGGTAATAGAAACGTCAGCACATACGCGTTTTTCGTATCCCTTTGAATACTCGACGTATTCGGGATACTGAATCGGCCCGGAGCCAGCATCGAGGAACAAGCGCCCGCTGGGCGCCAGGTGACGCGCCACCCGCTGGTGGCAGCGGTGAATGTACTCTTGCGAAACAGGGCGAAGGTCTTCGTAGCGCGCGTTCTGGAACACACCGTCGGAAACCTCTTTCCAGCCCACGCGGTCATAAAACTCGCGCACCTGACGCTTAATATCGCGTTCGCTGTCGATCATTTATGGCGCTCCCAATCGAAGGGGCCACCTAATAAATAATCAAAGGTGCGAGCGAATTGTTTTTGCCCCTGCTCCGAGAAGAAATCGCTCAGCGGAGTGGCTTCCACTTCTTTCCAAAAATGCAGCAGGTGCCAGGGAAAGGGTTGAGGGTAATCGAAGAAGAAACGATAAGCATAATGCCAGGCTGTATCGACCTGTTGCGAATCAAGCTTGGCCTCTTCCAGATTTTCCAGAGTTTTTTCCAACGTCGCAAAGTAATCCGTCCAGGATTCGGGGTCAAGTGTGAATCCCTTGCCGCGATAGTGGGTGCAGCCGGCAACGATCACCGGCGCGCCGCTCATCGCCATTTCCAAACCCACCGTGGTAGTGTAGACCAAGCCCAAATCGGCTATGGCGATCAGATCATAGGTGTTTACCGGATCTTCAGCAGCTACTATGTGGAAGTGACTGGGCAGTTCCGGAAATTCGCTTTGAACGAGGTCCGTCACCGAAGGCCCCTTCAGGTTACGCTCGCCCGGGTGGACACGAAGCACAAACTGTACATCCTTGCGTATAGCAAAAAAAGGCAGCGTGCGACGCAGCCAGGTACTCATATCCTCGGTAAAGGATGCGCGGCCCAGGGTCAGGCTGTCGCCGATGACATTGGTTGCCAGTAGGACCACCGGGCGCTGGTCCAGACCCAACTTGGCACGCACTGCCTCAGCGCCTTCAGCAGGTAGGTTTTGCCAACGGCGGTAGAAATTACGAAAGAGGCTAGCAGCCTGGCGGCTGGCAAACAACTCCTGCACTTGAGCGCGTTGTTCTTCATTGAATACTTTCCCACGTTTCGCCTGCCAAAACGACGCCGTCTCCTGCAGCATGACAGGCGTAGAACGGGAAAGCCAAATGCGGTCGTGCTGCTCGCCAAATTCGTAGCTGACCACCGGGATATTGAGGTAACGAGCTGCATGGTTCACGGCGCCGAATTCCAGAATCAGGCCATTGGGCAAGATAACCACGTCAGGGTTTTCAGCTTGCATCCAGGCCAAGGCGGCAGCAGCCGCTGCCCGGTTACGCTGCAGGCGCAAAAGGAATAAATCGCTGCCCTTATCCACCTCTTCGACCTGGAGGGTATATTGCGTGTCCATTACGGATACGTGTTCAATGGCATCGGCCAGTGAAGCAGGCAACGGCTGCGTGGCAGCCGCTCCAAATGAGCGGGCATCAATTAGGTCAACTGCTGGCTTCAGCACTTGGCGCGCGTAAGCTTCGCGCTGGCGCAAATCAAACTTGGTGACCGGTTTCTTCCAATTTGCGTAGGGCGAATACGCCAGTGTTGTCTCATGCCCCAGGCCAGCCAGAGCCAGGGAAAGCAAAGTCGCGTGGCCGATCCAATAGTGGAGCGTAGCATAGACCAGCACCTTGCGGCCTGTTCGAGCGCGCAAAGGGGAAACGCGCACCTGCCGGCACCACTCGGGCAGCGCAGCTTTCAACTCTTCGAGCTTGAAGCCGTCCACCGGCGCGCCGCGGCCGCGCAGCGCCCAATCCAGCTCGGCGGCCAGCGGCAGTTCACCCAACACGCGTTTGATCTTGGTCCCAGCCAGCATGTTAAGCCTTCACCGCTTCAACCTGTTCAATGCGCCAATCCAGCAGAGGGCGCACAAACCCCTGGCGCAGCTCCGGCCACTGCATGCCGGGCGCTCCCATGGCATCTACCGTGAACGCCAGGGCACGTTCTTCTTGAAAATAACGTCTCACGCGGAAGGAAGAGGCATTCAATCCAAGGACGTATTGGCCTTCGTTGAGGAAGTTAGCAGGGATCTCGGCGCGGCTGAGGTAGCGGCCGGCCGGCCGGGTGGCATATTTTTCATATTGCGCTGAATCATCCGTATCAAAAGACGTTAGTACGGTCTCGCCGCGCATGGTCTGCAAATAAATGCCTACGCGCAATCCCTGAATAGGTTTCTCTATTTCATATTCGATCTCAATTTCTAGGGGTTGCCGAGATTGGACCGTTTCCACTACGCGGCCTTGAGTATCGCGCAGGCGCATGGAGAGTGGTTTAAAAGGCGCGGCCTCTGCAGGGATCTCCTCGGTCTGCCAAATGCGCTCGCCGCTCTGCGAGAGCCCGGAAGCCATGTAGTAATCAACCGCCTGACGGGTAGGGGCTCGGTAAACCAGTTCCCCTTTTTCGAGCACGATCGATTCTTCGGTGAGCCGTAGAATCGCCGACATGTTATGGCTGACAAATAGCACTGTGCGGCCGGCTTCGGCCACGTCACTCATTTTGCCCAGGCATTTGCGCTGGAACTCGGCATCGCCCACCGCCAGCACTTCGTCCACCACAAGGATCTCAGGTTCCAAGTGGGCGGCCACCGAAAAAGCCAGGCGCAGATACATGCCGCTGGAATAATGTTTTACGGCGGTATCGATGAATCTGGCCACACCCGAAAATTCCACGATCTCATCGAACTTGGCGGCAATTTCGCGGCGTTTCATGCCCAGCACCGCACCGTTCAAATAAATATTTTCGCGGCCGGTCAACTCGGGATGAAAGCCGGTGCCCACTTCCAGCAGGGACCCCACCCGCCCGCGGATTTCGGCAAAACCCGTGGTGGGTTCGGTAACCCGCGAAAGGATCTTCAGTAAAGTGCTCTTTCCTGCGCCGTTGCGACCGATCACGCCGAGCACTTGCCCCTGGCGCACTTGGAAGGACACATCATGCAACGCCCAGATAGTTTCGGCGCCCTGGCGCAGCTCGCCTTTGAGCATGCGTAGCGGCCAGGTGAACGCCCCACTGATCGAATCGCGCAGCGTGCGGTAACGTTCCACCTTGCCACCCAGGCGATATTGCTTGCCAAGCCCTTCGACGTTGATCGCGTATGCGCTCATGGTGTCCTAGACCACATCCGCAAAGGTGCGTTCCATGCGACGAAAATAGATCAGGCCGGAGACGAGCAGCACGAATGACGTAATCAGCGAGACCCACAGCAACCCGGTGGAATAGATCGGGGTGCCCACCAGGGCATGGCGGAAACCTTCGACCACGCCCACCATGGGGTTTAACGCATAAAGCCATTCAAAACCCTGTGGTAAGCGATCAAAGATCTCATTGGCTTCATAGGCGATGGGGGTGGCCAGCATCCAGAACTGCGTGAGGAAGGGGATGATGTGGCGCACATCCCGGTAATGTACGTTCAAAGCCGCCAACCAAAGGCCAACTCCCAGGGCAGTCACCAGCGACAGCAGTAAAAAAAACGGTAAACCCAAAATTCCCGAGGTGGGCATCACGCCGTAATACAGCATCATGCCGGCTAATACGACAAAGGCCACGGCGAAGTCCACCACGCCGCTGAGCACCGAAGATAAGGGCACCACCACGCGGGGGAAATAGACCTTGGTGATCATGTTGCGATTGGTCACCAACGAGCGGCCTGCTTCGCCGATGGCGGTGGAGAACAGATTCCACGGCAGCAAGGCCGCATAAGTGAATAACGGCCGCGGGATGCCGCCGCTGGACAGCCCGGCGATATCGCCGAAGAGCACGTTGAAAATGAACATTTGCAGCAGCGGCTGGATAACCGCCCAGGTGCCGCCCAGCAGGGTCTGCTTGTAGCGCACTAAGATGTCCCGCCAGGTGAGGAAGAAGATCAGCTCCCGGAAGCGGAACAGTTCCCCCAGATCCAGGCCCACCAAGCCGCGCTGCGGTTTGATCAGCACGCTGTGCGCATCGGCTTTCTGGGCCAAAGCCTTGCTAGCGGTCATTTGACAGCGACTTTTCCATGCTGGCGATACCACGCGATGGTTTTGCGCAGCCCCTCTTCAAAATCGGTGCGGGCGCGGAAACCAAAGAATTCCTCGGCGCGGCTCACGTCCAGCAGGCGGCGCGGCTGGCCATTGGGTTTATCGATGTTCCAATGAAAGCTGCCTTCGTAACCGGTTAGGCGGGCGATCATCTCGGCCAGGTCTTTAATACTGATTTCGTGGCCGGACCCCAGGTTGACCGGCTCGTTGCCGTCATAGCGTTCGGCGGCCAATACAACCCCTTCGGCTGCGTCTTCGACGTAGAGGAACTCACGAGTGGGCGAGCCGTCACCCCACAATTCCACCTGCTTGGCTTTCTGTTCCTGTGCCTCAATAAACTTGTGGATGAGAGCCGGGATCACATGAGAGGTTTCCAGATCAAAGTTGTCGCGGGGCCCATACAAATTGACCGGCAAAAGGAAGATGGCGTTGAAACCATATTGCTGGCGATAGGCCTGGGCTTGCACCAGCAACATTTTCTTTGCCAACCCATAGGGAGCGTTAGTCTCCTCTGGGTAGCCATCCCACAGATCCTCTTCGCGGAAGGGTATGGGAGCAAATTTAGGATACGAGCAAATGGTGCCCAGGGCGACAAACTTCTTTACGCCGCGTTCCCAGGCCTGGTGCATGAGCGGCGCGCCCATCATCAAGTTGGTGTAGAAGAAATCGGCAGGGCGCGCCCGGTTAACGCCAATGCCGCCGGCCAGAGCCGCGGCGTGAATGATCACGTCCGGCTTGGCAGCGTCCAGCATGCGGCTGATCTGGTCGGGCTGCACCAAGTCGTAATCGCGGCTGCGCGGCACAAAGATCTCTTTTGCCCCTCGTGCGCGCAGTTTTTCCACGATAAAGGAACCTAAGAAGCCTCCGCCGCCGGTTACTGTTACGCGTTTGTCCTGCCAAACCTGGTTCTCAGCCATCCTCACCTACCGAACAATGAATTGGGCGTTGCGAAACCGCTCATCCTGTGGGTTTTTGATCAGCCCCTCTTGCAAGGCGTGCAACACTTCGCGTACGCCATCATCTACATCGAATTGCGCTTGGTACCCAAGTTGGCGGCGTATCTTTTCGAAGGACACACTAATGTCACGCATGTCTCCACCGAAAGTAAGGTCCTTGTAACGCACCATGGTCTCCGGCAGGCGCTTGAGTACGAATTCAACGATCTTATCCTTGCTGTAATTTCCCTTCTCGGTGCCCAGATTGAAGATCTGGCCGCGCACTTTGGACTCGGGCGCTTCCAAGCCCAATAGGAAACCGGCCACCACATCGCGCACATGGATGAAAGAGCGGGAATAGCCGCGTTGGTAAATAAGCAATTCCCGCTTGGCATAAGCATCCAGCACAAATTGATTCACGATCAGATCGAAGCGCGTGCGCGGGGAAATGCCGTACAAAGTCGCCAGGCGAAAAATGAGCGGAGCGCAGCTGGAGTCTTTTTGAGTCAGCAGGGCTTGTTCCGCAGCAATTTTCGTTTCCGCGTACAAAGAATGGGGATGCAGAGGCGATTCTTCAGTTACTTCGTTGCCATCCAGGGAGTGTCCATAATTGCTGTACGTGGAGGCGAAGACGAAGCGCTTCGCCCCTAATTCCTCCGCCTGTGCGAATACATGCTGGGTGGCCTCCACGTTGTAACGCCACGCCACCGAGCGGCCGACTGCCTGGCAAGCCGGGAAGCCGACGATGGCCGCCAGGTGCACCACAGCATCCGGAGCCTGGTTGGGACCCTTGAACACCTCACGCAGCGCACGCGGCTCCCACACGTCCGCTTTGGCAAAGTAGAAATTGGGATCCGCCAGATAATTCACTAGCGAGTCACCTCCGAACAGCAGCTTGTCCAGGACGGTGACGCGGTAACCAGCCCGCAGTAACTCGCCGGTCAGCAGCGAGCCGATATAGCCCGCGCCTCCCGTAATAAGAATATGTTGCTTTTCGGGCAACTTGCCAGTTTTTTTAGTGCTCATGCACGGGTTCCCATTCCAATTGCACCTTGTGGCCATTCACCCGCAGGATCGGCCCGGGTTCCTGCTCTCTTAGCAAAGCCATGCCCTGTTCAAGGCAGGTCAATTTACAGATATCCACAATGTCTTCCGGGTCGCCATTGAGTCTGTCGATATGCACGCCCTGGTATCCTGCCACTCGCACTTCATCCAACAATTGCCCCACACGCCGCCGCGTTTTGCGATACAGCTGCATGGAATGTTCGACATAGTTGACCGTCAGGCGCGCCCGGCGGCTGATGCCCTGGGGTGTGATGATATAACGCAGCTTGCGGCGCTGGGCGCGTTTTACCTTCACATACCCCTTGGCCACCAAGCGCTTGAGGTGCCAGTTTACCGTGCCTACCGCAATGCCTAACTGCGAGGCGAGGGAAGCCTGGGTTACGTCAGGATCAGTTTCGATATGCTCTAAAAGCAGCATATCGCGGGAAGTGTCAATCTCAGGATCCATTTGGCTTTCTAAAATTCAATGGATGAATTATAACAACTAAATTCCCCTTTTTTGACAAGGGGTCAGGATCTATGCGGGGTCGACCCAATCCAATCCCACAGGGTAAATAAGGCCGCACTAACCAGCCCCAATCCGATCACTTGATACAGCTCTACGATAGGCCACTCGAAAGTTGCATAGCGGCGCAGGTACCAAGGGATAAACCAGGCGATTATCAGTACAACCCCGGCTGCAGCCCGGCGCAACCAGGCATCCTTAGTTTCCCAGTACCGCACCCAGGCCCAGGCGGCTAACAACACCTGAATAGCGGCGAATGCGCTGCGATAACGCGGGCTATCCCAAAGGTCGCCCCCGCCGCGATACGAAGCGCCAAAGATGGCTATCCAACTGGCTAGGAGCAAGGCTCCAGGCATCAGGCGCCAGCTTTTAGAACGAAAGGCTAAGTAAGTGGCGTAAAGCAACATGGCCAGCAACGCAGTCCAACCCAGGGCTCGCCAAATGCCGATACCCATCCAGATAGCCGGCCCACTAGCCACCAGCGCGGCGGGCAGCAAAGGCCTCAAGATGCCATAAATGACTAGGAAGGGGATTTGCGCAAAGAGCGGCATGCGTTCGAATTGGCGCGCCACCCACCCCGAAGCGTTTGCGCTCACGTAAGCCTGCCACTTGGCCGATTGCACCAGCCATAAGCTATTCTGGTCTACGAATAGCAAGATAACTGCAACCATAACCAGGGCCAGCAGTACCAAGCCTGCCCAGACTTTGGGAGACCGCAGCCAGCGCCAATCCTCCAGCGCCAAATACACGAGCGCCAGAAGCAAGACCAATGAGGGAGTGAACGCCCAGGTCAGTGGAATTGATAATAGGATCGGGGTGACCAGGATAACCAGAGCACGCCAATCTATTTTTTCGCGGACACGCAAAAGACCGTAGAGAGCCAGCGGGACGAGACTGACAGTGAAAGCTTCCCGCATTTGGGATGAACCTAGCAACACCGCCTCAGGATATAGAGTCAACCCACAGGCGGCGATTTGAGCTATCTTGTCGCCGAAAGCCCGGCGGCCGAAAGCCCAAGTGAACGGAATGGCAAGCGCAGAGACAGCGGCTGCCAAGGCGAGCACGAGCAGCGGCTGATGCGCAGCGCCGCCCAGGTACCGATAAACCGCCGCACTCAAGAACAACAGCCCGCCATACTGATCTGTGGAACTGTAACCAGAAAAGGAAACTAGCAGCGGTTGGTCGGACTGCGCCAGCTCCCAGGCAGCCCGGTCGCGGTTGAAGGCGTCTTCCATCACGTAGCCAGCTTGTTGCACTTCGGTTTCGTAGCCGCCAACGGGCAACGCCAAGAACCAGATGACGCCAAGCACCAGGCGCAACAAGGCCGCGCCCAGCGTCAGCCACAGCAACCAGCGCGGCAGAGACTCCCGGTGCAGCTCTCGCCAGGCTATCCAATAAAGCACAGCACACAAGGCCAGGACCGCCAGGAAGGAAAACCAACTGGAAAAAGATGTGAATTGCGAAGAAATCCACGCCAAAACGAAAGACAATAGAAGCAGACCGGCTGTCGTTATAGTAACAAATGGGAAATACCCACGTGATCTCACCGGTGAGCTCTTTTGCTTTGGCATGGGATGAAAATTATAGCTTGGCGGAGAAGACCACTGCTAGGAACCTAGCGCGGGGCAGGTTTCCAGCAAACGGGGAGAAACGAGCAGGGTGTCTAGGTGTCCCTCAAACCTTATAATCACCGCAGCGGCCTGCAAGGTGTCCCCGCAATGAAACACGTATACTTCAGAACTGGCGGGGAAATCTGCAGGCGCACCGCTTAGGGGCAAAACGACAGAGGTCGGGTCTGGCCCGATCAGGTAAAAGGTGAGGCGTTCGAAACTCATCGGGGCGACCAGCACTGAATCCCTATCTGCAAGTCCTTCGCCCGTGCGGTAAAAACGCGGATGCAGCGCCCTGCCGGAAAAAACGCCGAGCTCACCTGCTGAAAGCAGCTCGAGCAACTGTTGTCTGTCCGCTTCGGTTTTCGTCTCCACTGACATGAGCAAGGTTTTGGCCTGATCCCGAGTCACTTCTTCGTAACGCGGCGTGCTTAGCGATTCGATAATGGAAAACGAAGCCCCCGCCAGAAGGAGAAAAGCGATGACCGCACTGTACTGCCAAGCTGGCAGGCAGCTAGCCTTATCCTTTATCTTTCGTGGCAAACCTATAGGTTGTAGTGTTGCCAGAATCTTTTTAGCCCATGGTGCATCACGAAGTAAAACCAAGCCCCATAAGATAAGTTGACTCAATCCCAGCGCATAATAGAACAACACAGTCCAATCTACCGGTAGGTTGTAACGCCAACCTGAAACCCGCGCCAGAGCCAGGTTGGCCGTAAAGCCAACGTTCAGGAATAGGGGCACTAAGCCCACCCAGCGTGCTCGCTTCCAGGCGGCGGCCAACCCCACCCCCACGAAGAATATATTGGCAAGCATGGGAACATAACTCTCGAGGGCCAGGCGACCATCCCAGCTTGGCCAATAAGGCAATTCACGCACATGGGATTCTGCATCGCGTAGCTGCAAAGAAAGCGGTAGGGCCGTAAAATTCACCAGCTGGTTGCGCACAAAATTATCGGCCACAAAGCCGGCCACATAGCCCGGATTTTGAAAAGCGAACTGGCGCACCTGGCCCATCTGGCGCGCGTAATATTCACCTTCGCTTTCCCCAGGCATAAAAGGCAGGCCAAAAGTTCCCGGGGTGAAGCTGTAGCGATTAGCCAAAAACCCGGAGACCACCGCGTCTTCGATCACCCACTGCCCCATCAGCACGCGATTGCGCAGCATCCAAGGGCCGGCCACCAGCAAAGTGCCCATCAAAAGCAGCAAGACGGGGCGCCAGGTAGCTCGCCAACCCCATACAAGCAAGGCCAGCAGGACTACGAAAGGCAACAGGGTCAGGCTTTGGGAACGCAACAGGATAGCCATACCTAGTAAGCCCCCAACCAATAAGGCCGCGATCGGGCTGCGCCCTGCCTTGCGCAACCAACTAACCACAGCCAGCGCCACGGCGGCCGTCATCAGGGCCGCAGGCAGGTCGACCATAAGCAACTTGGCGTGGGAGGTATTGATCACATCCCCCAGGGCGATCGAGTTGGTTTCGCGAAAGATGATCAGGCCTGCCAGGAAGAATCCAGAAAACCGATTATGCAATTTAGTGCCGAGCAAATAAAGCAATGCCGGGAAAAGCGCCAGTACCACTACCTGGGCGGCCACCACCGCATCGTAATCCGCGCCGAGCAACCCTTCCAACCCGGCCAGAAAGAGCACGTAAGCTGGCCGGCGAATGGCTACCTGGCCGCCGAAACGAAAGCCTTCACCGACGAGGACGTTATTGGCGATCACATCATGATTGAACGCGTCCGAGAGTGGATAACTTTGGTTATTGGGCGGCTGGGGCGACGAACTGTAATATGTGGGGGCAGCGGGCTGAGCGAGCCACAAAGCCGCTGCTAAAAGCCAAATCAGGCCAGCCAGGGCGAGGTCAAACCAAAGTTCGGCCACTGCCGCCCTGCGCGTTTGCCACCAGCTGGTCACTCCGAAGGCAGCCGCCAGCACCAGCGGGGTGAGCAGCAGGCATAAAAACACCTGACTGCTCAACAGCGGAGCGTTGGGGGCATTCCATTGGGTAGCATCGAAACCCAGGCCAAGACCGACGAAGCCAACGGCAGCCGCGGCGACCAGCAGCCCGACAAACACAACGAACCCCTTCTTCAGGGTGGAACTTTCATCTTTCACGGCACTAACATCAAGGCCAAAACGAATGAACAAAAATTGGGGCAACCAAATCAGGCCTAGCAATACCGCATACAGCAGGTAGGGTTTTATCCTTTCCAAATACAAGGATAATGAACCAAAGAAAAGGATCGCTCGCGCTGGGGAAAGGAAAAACAGAATCCAGCAAATAATCAAAATAGAAAATCCTAGCCCCCACATTAACCAAGCTTTCCGGCCGCTTAGGGTTAGCGACTTAGCTAACCGATTAACCCGTGCTAACCAGGGGGCATCCTGCCATCCTTTAACTGCCCAAAAACTAAATGCAGTGGCAGGGATAAACAGGAATATAGCCAAGACCAAACGTTCGGGTGAATAACCAAGGAAGACTGCGCTGCCTGGTTCGCTGGGCGCGCTGAGCAGCCACGCGAGACAAAGCCAGCCGAACACGGCTGAAAGAAAAAGGCTGGTGCGCCAAAGAAAAGTTGATAGCCTGGCTGGCATAGCTTGAACGGTTTTTAATCCACGATCTTGTAATCCGCCACGCGCTTTTCCAACGCGCGCCAGATCTCGGGAGGGGCTTCTCCCGCGGTCAGGTGCTCGGCAATAAAACGGCCCATGTCGGCGCAATGGTCGGAGTTGTTGTAGTTGTACATGCCAATA
>DATBWP010000114.1:0-13389 GCA_036514735.1 Anaerolineales bacterium | reverse complement strand
GGCTGCGGCCGCCGCGCCCAGTTTCCCCGGCGGCAGCGCTGAATGCCACAGGCACCATGTGCAGCGAAGCCAGCTTTAACTCCGGTTGGCAGGGATAGGTGCTGGCCAGGTGTATCTCGTGGTCTCCCCCGGTGAAAAATTCGATCCAATTCAGCGCGGTTGGCGAGCGCCCATCGGCCACGAAGAGCAGGCGCATTATAGGGAGACCTCGTTAAGTACGGTCACAAAGGCAACCACCATGGCCTCCAAATTGAATTGCTCTTGCGCCAAATGGTAAGAGGCGGCGCCCATGCGGCGCAGCCGCGCCGGGTCGGAAAGCGCTTCGCTCAAGGCGGCACGCAGGGCGGCGTCGTCGCTCGCAGGTAGCCGCCAGCCGTTCGCCGCAGTCACCAGGTCATCCTGGCTGCCGTCGCCTTGGGCCGAGATGAGCGGCAGTCCGTGCGCCAGGGCTTGCTGGAGGGCCAAGCCGCCGGTGCCGGGCAACACAAAGACATCGGCTTTGTTGAATAAATTTTCCAAAGCCTGGCCATACTGTGCACCGTGGAATTCCGCCGAAGGATAGACGCGCGCAGCGAATTGTTGCAATTCCTCCAGCTCGGGGCCGTCCCCCACGATTTGCAGCCTGGGCTGCAGTTCTACTGGCAGCCGTGCAACGGCGCGAAACAGGTTGTCCAGCCGTTTGCGCCTCTGCAGGCGGCCAACGAAGAGCACGGTGGCCTTTCCCTCGAACGTGGCAAGGCGTTTTGGAGCCGGGCCTTGCGGCCGCGGGGTGGTCGCATTGGGTGCCACATAGATGCGTTCGGCTGGGAAACCTAGCGCTCGATATTCATTGGCTCCGCGCTGGCTATAAGCGATGAGGGCATCGAACTGGCTAAGAAATGCGCGGCGGCGCGCATGCCGCAACTCAGCCAGAATGCCGCGTAGCGGCGGCGCGCCCAAGCCCCACCCGATGGCCGGTCGACTGCGCTGCTGCATCCAACGCACGGCCGACGAGGTGCTGAGGTAGCGTGGGTTGGCTTCCACGACCAAAACGTCCGGGTTCCACTCTTCCAGCCAAGTTATTAGGCCGCGTTGCCAGCAAAAATACAGCTGCCCGCCGAACAAGTGCACATTGCGCGCCGGGGAAAGTTGGGCTTTGTGTAATGGTTGGCCAGCGCCGATGGCTTCCTCTGGGCGTGGCGTGCCGGCAAATACGCTAAGGCCGCCCCGGCAATGTTCGGCCAGCAGATCAAAGAATGCGGCGCGGTACCCAGGCAATACGCGCTGCACCAAACCGACCCGGCCTGAAAAATCCGTCAAGCTACCGGCCTGCATAAAACGTAGCCTTTCCAATCGATCTCACCTATATTATCAATGCGCGTATACCCCTTGGTTAATCGGTGCCAGTGATAATTTGCCCGTTGCAGTAAGTCCCAGACCCTCTGGGCGGCTTCCGGCCCGTGCAGTTCGATGAGCAGCAACGGACGTTTCTCTTTCAGCACGCGTTCCATCCCCGCTAAAGCCAGCGTTTCTCCGCCCTCAATATCTATCTTCACCAGGTCAGGCAGTGGCTGGCCTTGTTTAGATACAAAATCATCCAGGGCGATAGTCTCTACTTGTATACTGTTGGAGTAATCCGTTTGGCGCCCAACCGAACCCTGCAATTTGCCCATATCGTCAGAGGAGTGCACCTGGAAAGTCCTCTTCCCGCTTTTATCAGCCACTGCCATGGGGACTAAGCTCACGGGCAGGTGCGGGTTGAGCGCCAGGTTGGCTTGCAGCCGTTCCTGGTTGGCGGGCAGCGGTTCGAAGGCGAACACCATACCTGTTGCGCCCACCTGCTTGGCCAGCATCAAGCTGGTATAGCCGACATTGGCGCCGAGGTCGAAAGCCACCATGCCGGCCTTGGCCCAATCCCGGATCGCCTGCTGCAAGTCCATCTCGTAGGTGCCCAGCCAGTAATCTTTTTCGCTGAGTGGGTCCAGTAGCAACGGGGTTCCCTGCAAGACGCCGGCCGCCACCTTAACCTCCGTCAACCCGCCCGGCGCGGTGCGGTTGAGCGCTGCCCGTATGCTGCGGCTTACCGGCCCCCACTTGTACAGGCTGCGCTTCATTGGATCGGGCAGCCAGCGCGCCGCAACGGATGCTAACCACCACAGCGGGTTAGCCACCTTCGCCGCCCAGCACCTGGATATAGGCTTCCACCATCGGATCCAACCCGAAGGCTTGTTCCGCTCTGTCCCGTGCCCCTTGCCGAAAGGCCGCTTGATTCTGCACGAGTTCCACCGCGCCCCGCACCAGGTTGCTTATGTCAGGTTTGTCCAGCACCCAGGGGTCGCCGCCATAAGGCACCACGCGCCCTGCCTGGTCCGTAACTAATTCTTTGAGCGCGCCGGTATCGAAAGCTAGCACGGGCAGTCCGCACGCCAACGCCTCAATGACCGCATTGGGGCAGGCCGCGTTGAGGTCTGCTGAATACAACAGGTGCGCGCTGCGTTCCAGTGCAGGGATTTGCGCCTGGGGCACCACCCCTGCCCATACAATAGCCGCTTTGCTTTGCTGCGCCCATTTAGCCTTCAGTTTTTCATCGACCTGCCCTGCTACGACCAATTCAACTTTCCGGCTCAGTTCGTGCTGTAAGCTGTCCGCCAACCCCGCCGCGCTTTGCAGGCCAATTTCATACCCGCCTTGCAAGCTGCCTTCTACCATCAGGATGCGAATGCGATCCCCCGGCGGGGAGCCTTCGCCGTTGGGATTGAACACCTGCAGGTCAACCCCATTGTAAATAATGCGATACCGCTTGGGGCCAGGTCCGTACTTGCGCTGCCACCAATCGTGGACAAAATGGCTTTGATAAACCATGCGGGAGGCCAGGCGCTGGCGAATAGTTGCCAGCAGCCAATTGCCTAGTTCGGCGCGCAGCCAATGGTGGGCGCCGGTGCGGGTGCGCCGGTGCAGCCAGTTCATGCCATCCAGGCGCTGCACAATGGGCAGCCCGCGCTGCCGGGCGCGGCGCAGCCCCACCAATTGTCGCGTGCCTGCGATGACCAGCACGCTGTCGGAGGAATGATCGGCCAAGTCGTCGCTGATCTGGATGCCGCGGGCTGCCAAGCCAGTGCTGAGCTTGGCCCGGAAGGAGACCATACCGCCAACTCCGGAGACGCGCGGCGTGAGGCAGACTCGGTGTAATTTTGTCGTCATGATTGCTTGAGGAATTTTATTCAGAGCCGATCTGTAAGTCGCAGAGCTCCACCCAACAATCTGGTGGTGTGGCTAGGGTGCCATAGCCGAAGCGGCCATCCGGCCGCCAGGCGGCGTATTGGTTATCCAGCCATAGTACCAGACCCAGCGGCGGCTGAGGGGCAAACGCTACGTGCACTAGCTCTCCGTCTACGCTGAAAATAGCTTGATCTTTTCGCCATTGGATGCCGTACTCGTGCCAGGTTGTCGGGGCCAGGGCCAGCTCCTTCCAGTCTTGCTGCACCATCGAGGCAGCCAGCTTACGAAACCCGCGCGAGGCGGCCGGCAGCCACAACAACGGGAGCGCTACCGCGGCTGGGGCCATTAGGATCGCAGGCAAATGCCGTGCGCGGAAGCTTCCGACCAACGCGCCGTGGCCTGGTTGGTTATGGTGCAACGCCAAGTGGTTTTCGGGGGAAGCGAAGAAAAACCAGGCCGCATTCGGCAAGGCGGGCAAGCGGCCCGGCCTGCCGCCGAAACCCACTGAGAGGCCAAAAGGATCGTTCCAAAATCCAAAGCCCCAGGTTCCCGGCAAGCTGGCTTGCGAGCAGCGGGCGCGCAATCGAAGGGTCAATGGCGGCCGATGCGGAAACGCCCCGCGCGCCAAAGAGGAATAATTGTCGAGTTGGGCCAGGCGATAGGGACTCGCCATACCTGGATCCAGACTTAATCGCCACCCCTTATTGATCTCTTGCACCTTACCTTGCGAGCTATGTCTTTTTTCCAAGCGCGGCTGGGGCACGCGAGTATTATACGGCTTGAGAAACGGCGATGTATAATCGCATCTACCCCCGGAGTGTGAATGGAAATTACCTGGTACGGACATTCCTGTTTTCGCGTCACCGAGCGCAGTCTGCCCACCATTGTGGCGGATCCCTATGACCACACCAAGGTCGGCTACAAACCTCTCAAGGTTAAAGGCGATATTGTCACGGTGAGTCATGATGCCCCCGGCCACAATTTTGTGAAAGGGGTCAAAGGCACCCAATGGGAATTGAGCGGTCCCGGCGAATACGAAATTGGCGGCATCTTCATCACCGGTGTCGCCATCAGAGAGCCCAAGCAAGACCGCAATATGGTCTTCATTTTTGACTATGACGGAGTGGCTATTGCACATTTGGGCGATATGCAGAAAGCGCCCACCCAGACGCAAGTCGAGGCTTTCGGCACGGTGGATGTGCTCATGGTGCCGGTGGGAGGGGGCAATGCCCTCAATGCGGCCAAGGCGGCTGAAGTGATTGCCATGATCGAACCGGGTATAGTTATCCCCATGCACTATAAGACGCCCGGCAGCAAACTGAAGCTGAATGCCTTGCGCCAATTCCTGCAGGAAATGGGCCTTACCAATGGAAAGCCAGAAACTTCATTGAAAGTCACCCGCGCCTCCATTCCTGAGGAAACTAAAGTGGTTGTGCTGGAAGCAGCTGCGTGATGGGCACGGTCAAACTGCTTATAAGCTGGGACATTCAGCCTGGGCGCGAAGAAGATTATTTTGAATTTCACATCCGCAAATTTGTGCCCGCGCTGGAAGGTTTGGGTGTGGCGCTCAGCGAGGCCTGGCTCACCGTGTACGGCGAACAGCCCCGCCTGCTGGCGGAGGCAGTTATCCCCGATCTGGTCGCCGCCCGCAAACTGCTCGATTCGAACGCCTGGGATGACCTGGGCACCCAGATGGAAGAGCTCGTCGAGAATTTCGATTACAAACTAGTCGCCGCCCGCGGCGGTTTCCAAATGTAGGCTAGTGGCCGAACCCACCGGCCTATTCCGTGACCCTGATCGCCAGGAAGTTGCTGCATTGGTATGCTGCCCAGAAACGCAACCTGCCTTGGCGCGCCGACCCGCAGCCCTATGCAGTGTGGGTAGCCGAGGTCATGGCCCAGCAAACGCGGCTGGAAAGTATGCTGCCTTATTACCGGCGCTGGCTAAAGCGCTACCCCACTATTCGCGCCCTGGCCCGCTCCTCCGAACAAGAAGTGTTGGCCTTGTGGGAAGGGCTGGGATACTACAACCGGGCGCGCAATTTACGCCGCGCGGCGCAAATGACCATGAGCGAGTTTGGCGGCAAGCTACCTTCCCGCATCGAAGACCTGAGGCTCCTGCCGGGGATTGGCGCATATACTGCCGGCGCAATTGCCTCCGTGGCTTTTAAAGTAGACACGCCGGCCGTGGATGGTAATGCGGTACGTGTGCTGGCGCGCCTGTTTGATATTGCCTTGCCTATCGGTAGTAGGGCAGCCCAAAAGCAGTTTTGGTCCCTGGCGACAGAGCATTTGCCAGCTGGCCGGGCTGCCGACTACAACCAGGCGCTGATGGACCTGGGCGCACAGGTATGCACTCCGCGCCAGCCCAGGTGTGGGGACTGCCCTTTGCAGGCCGAATGCCGCGCCACAGCCCTGGGCAATCAAGAGCATCGCCCAGTGAAAGTTAAGGTCAAACCTCTCCCGCGTCGGCACTATGCCGCTGCCGTGATCCAGCAAGGTGGGCAGGTGCTGGTGTTGCAGAGGCCAGCAAGGGGTTTGCTGGCCCAGATGTGGGAGTTCCCTAATGCACCCGGTACAAAGGCGACCCTGAGAAAAACGCTTCAGCAGAATTTTGGGCTGAGCATGCCGCTTGACCACCGCTTGGGAAAATTTCAGCACTCCTATAGCCACTTCAGCGTGCGCTTACAGGTATTTCACCAAGCCCTCAACGGAGAGCGTCCCCAGGTGCAGACCGAGCGTAAGCACAAATGGCTTCCCATTTCGCAGCTTGACCGCCTGCCCATGGGCAAATTGGACCGGCGCATTGCCGGGGCCTTGCGTGCTGGCATAGAATAGAAGCATGGATCGCCGTTTCCAGCGCCGGGTCGAGGACTTCGTTTGCCTGCATTGCAGGTTCGCCGTGCAGGGTGATGGGTACACCAACCATTGCCCACGCTGCCTTTACAGCCTGCATGTGGATATCAATCCCGGCGATCGCCGGGCGGTTTGCGGAGGCTTAATGGCTCCTGTAGCCGTTTCGATAAAAAAAGAGACCTACCGCATCTTGCATCGCTGCCAATCCTGCGGCGCGGAGAAATGGAACCAGGCTGCGCCGCGGGATGATTTTGAACAGTTATTGGCGATTGCCCGAGACCAAGGCCGGCACTTCAATGGATAGCGAAGCTGTTTTTGCCCGAAAACGCGAACTCATGGTGTCTGAGCAGCTTGCCGCCCGCGATATTCGCGATCCACGCGTGCTGCAGGCTATGGGTAAGGTGCCGCGTCATCTCTTCGTACCGCTGGGTGAACAAAAACTAGCCTATGACGACCGCCCGCTGCCGATCCTCAGTGGGCAGACGATCTCTCAGCCCTATATTGTGGCTTACATGCTGCAAGCCCTCGACTTGGAAGAGACTGACAAGGCCTTGGAAATTGGAACCGGCTCCGGCTACCAGGCCGCCCTGTTGGGGGAGTTGGCCGCTGAAGTGCACACCGTTGAGCGCCATATGCTCCTGGTCCAGGCGGCTCAGCGCGTCCTTACTGACCTGGGCTATGAACATGTGCACGTTCACCAAGCGGATGGCAGTAACGGCTGGCCGGACTCTGCCCCCTACGATGCCATCATTGTGGCCGCCGGGGCGCCGCAGGTGCCGCAGCCGTTGTTGCAGCAGCTGTCCCCGCAAGGCCGCTTGGTGATCCCGGTGGGTGAGCCCGGCCATCAAGTGCTGCAATTGTGGCGAAGGATGGACGGCAAGTTTGATTACGATCAATTGGTGCCGGTGGCTTTTGTCCCTTTGATCGGGAATCATGGCTGGGAAGAATGAGCGGTTACACAACATCTGATGAGAAGGATCTCACATCACCTAAAGCTGAAATGCGTCTCGTCAATAAAACCTTTGTATTCCTCGCGATTGCTTTAGTCGTTCTGCTGCTGTTCGCATGCTCCACTCCGCCTGCAAGTACGGGCAAACTGAACGTGGTGGCCAGCACTCAGATCCTTGGCGATGTGGTGGCGGCCATTGGGGGTGAAAGCATTGAGCTGACTGTTTTGATTCCCCCCGCTTCCGATCCCCACGCCTTTGAACCGGTGCCGCAGGATGCGGCGCGCCTGGCGGATGCCGAACTGATCTTCATCAATGGGTTGAATCTTGAAGAGGCGCTCGGGCAGCTTCTTAGCGCAGAAGGGCTGAGCGCCATCACTGTCTCAGCGGGCGTCATGACCATCGCGTCCGGCGTGCAGGAAGGGGAACCTGATGGCTCCGACCCGCATGTATGGATGAACCCGCTTAATGTCAAGATCTGGGCCGATAATATTGCCGCCGCCTTGGCGGCAGCAGACCCGCAGCATGCTGCGGCTTATCGCGCCAACGCTGCCGCCTACCAGGCCGAACTCGACGCGCTGGATGCCTGGGCTGTGGAACAGTTCAGCCAGATCCCCGTTGAAGACCGCGTGCTGGTGACCGATCACGAATCCCTTGGCTACTTCGCAGATCATTATGGTTTCCAGGTCGTCGGTGCCCTCATCCCCAGCCGCAGCACGGTGAGTGAGCCCTCAGCCAGCCAATTGGCCGAGCTGGAAGACGCTATCCGCCATTATGGAGTGAAAGCCGTCTTCATCGGTGTCAATACCAACCCGCAATTAGCTGAGCGCGTGGCTGCCGATACGGGTGTCGAATTGGTTTTGCTGTATATCGAGTCCTTAAGCGAACCAGGCGGGTCCGCTTCGTCTTACCTGGATTTAATTAGATTTGACGTGGAAGCCATCCTGACAGCACTCCAATAAGCGCAAGCGACCCTCGCGGTAGAATTCCCTTCAACCATGCTTAAAGCTATTTTTCCTCGACTGGGAAAAAAACACGTCCATCCAGAAAGCCGCTATGCGCTTGAACTGCGTGAGCTAAACGTGCGCTTCAACGGCCTGAGTGTTCTTGAAGACCTTTCGCTCCAGATCGAACGCGGATTGAGCGTCGCGGTAGTGGGGCCCAATGGCGCAGGAAAATCCACGCTATTCAATGTGCTGGCCGGCTTGCTGGCGCCTGCTTCCGGCCAAGTCCACGTGCACGGCCACTTGCCAGCCCAGTACCTGTGCCTGGCTTACGTGCCGCAGAGCAGCCTGGTAGATTGGTCCTTCCCGGTAAGCGTGCAAGACGTCGTGATGATGGGCCGCGCCGGCCGCTTAGGTTTGCTGCGCTGGCCTGGCAGGCAAGACGCAGCCCAGGTCAAACGCAGCCTCGATCGGGTGCAGCTCAGCCAGCTTGCCCGCCGCCAGATCAGCGAGCTCTCTGGCGGCCAAAAGCAACGCATGCTTCTCGCCCGTGCACTGGCGCAGGAAGCCGACTTATTGCTGCTCGATGAGCCGCTGGCCGGGCTGGACTTACCTTCGCAGGAACAGATTCTCGGCATTTTGGGTGATCTTAAGAAAGAGGGCATTACTGTCCTGTTTGCTACCCATGATCTGGAATTAGCCGGGGAGCATTTTGACCGCATCTTGCTGTTGAACCGCAAGCTGATCGCTTATGGCACCCGAAAAGAAGTCCTCACGATGGAAAACCTGGCTCTTGCCTACGGCGGCCATATGCAGGTAGTAGAGACGAAAGAAGGCAACGTGTGGGTCGGGGATATCGGCGGCCATCATGGTCACGAAGTGGAAGGCCGCCATGGTTAATTGGCTTCTGGAGCCGCTGGCTTATGAATTCATGCAACGCGGCCTGATCATGGCGGTGCTGGTTGGCGTGGTTTGCGCGCTGGTTGGCTGTTATATCGTGCTGCGCGGCATGGTTTTCCTGGGAGACGCCCTCTCCCATGCCATCCTGCCCGGCCTGGCCGTGGGTTACCTTGCCTCCGCCGGCGATCCGACCTCTCTGTTCTGGTGGGCCCTGGGCGCAGCCGTTCTAAGCTCCATATCCATCAGCACCCTCAGCCGTGGTGGCCGCATCAAACAAGATACAGCCATCGGCATCGTGTTTGCTGGCATGTTCGCCCTGGGCATTGCCCTGATCTCCACCATGCGCAGCTATGCCGTGGACCTTTCCCACTTCCTTTTTGGCAATGTCTTAGGGGTTGCCACTGATGATCTCTGGCTCACCGCCGGTGTAGGTATGGTGGTCATCTTGATCATTGTGGCTTTTTACAAGGAATTTCTGGTGCTATCTTTCGATCCCCATTTGGCCACCACCTTGCGCTTGCCCGCTCGTCCCCTTGAGATCTTGCTTTCAGTGCTCACCGCGGTGGCCATCGTGGTCTCGTTGCAAACCGTGGGTGTGGCGCTGGTGGTGGCCTTGCTGGTCACTCCTGCCGCCACTGCTTACCTGCTTACCAAAAATTTGCGCACGATGATGTTGCTGGCTGTCTTGATCGCCACCAGCTCCGGAGTGGTGGGGCTCTATGTTTCCTATTATTTCAACGTGGCTTCCGGCGCGGCCATCGTGCTGGCCTGCACCGTCGTTTTTATTGCCGTCTGGCTCGGGCAGCAATTCCGCCCTTCCCGCCACCCGCAATCCGCAAATTAAGGTGCCGCCTTTTTTAGTGCGGTTCTGATCTCCTCTCGCACCCAGGGATCTTGTTCGCCTTCCGTTGCCAGCACCAAGGCAGCCCGCGCCGCTTCCCCGCCCAATCGGCCTAAAGCCCAGGCCGCATGCCCACGGGCGAGTGGTTCGGTTTCGCTTTTCAGTACTTCCACCAGAGAGGCGACGTGGCTGCGGTCTCCGCTGTTTCCCGCTGCCACAGCTAGGTTGCGTAAATAGCCGCGCCGCTTGGTTCTGCGCACCGGGCTGTGTTTGAATTTGTGATTGAACTCCGCGGTGTTTGTTTTCAATGCTGCTCCCAATTCCACCCAGGCCTTTTCTTCTCCCGAAGTTAAGACCTCATCTCCGCTTGCGCAGGCAAAGCGTTCGTTCCATGGGCAGACCACCTGGCAAACATCGCATCCAAAAATCCATGCGCCCATTTGGGGACGCACCTCGGCGGGTATGGCCCCTTTAAGTTCGATGGTCAGGTACGAGATGCAACGCCCCGCGTCTAAGGTGCGATCAGGCAGGATGCATTGGGTAGGACAGGCTTCCAAGCAGCGCCTGCAGGTACCACAATGGTCGGTGACTTGTGGCGCGTCAATTTCCAGCTGGATACCCAGCAGGATCTCCGCCAATAAGAAGTAGGAGCCGCGCTCGGTGTTGATCAGCATGCTGTTCTTGCCGATCCAGCCCAGGCCGGCCCGCTGGGCCAGTTCACGCTCCAGCAGCGGGCCGCTGTCCGTGTACCAGCGGTTGGGCACTGTCTGCCCAACCTGCTCCTCGATGAAAGCTACCAGAGTGACAAGCCGAGCCTTTAATGCTTCGTGATAATCTTGGCCCCACGCGTAAGCCGCAACTCGTCCAGACTTGCCCCCGGTCGGGGTGGGCGCCCTGGATGGATCGCTGTAAGGGATTCCCAGTACGAGGATCGACTCGCATTCAGGCAAGATCTGGCGCGGATCGGCTCGCTGCTGCACGGCGCGCTCGTTTGCCAGGTAAGCCATTTCGCCATGGCGCCCGGCTGCCAACCAGTTCAAGTATCTATTCATCTGGGCCGGCGGCTCGGCTCTGGTTACGCCCACCAGGCTAAAGCCCATCCCCTGGGCCTTAGCCTTTATCTGCTGGGTAAGCACAAATCTATCCATAAAAAGTCCTTGCAGGTCTTGCAAGGACTTTTTTACTTCGTAAGCTGGGTTCCGTCTAGGGTTCGCTGTAGGTGACGATCAGCTTCAGACCGCCGCTCAAGAAGCGCACCAGGGCGGTACCGGTGGGAGTGCCGCTAAAGCGCAATTGGTATTCAAGCACATTGGCCGTACCCAGCATGGCTTGCAGCCTTGCGGCCACCTCATCAACCACATATACCCTGTCCAGAGCATTGCTGTCGCACCATTCCATATCGGGACCGGACCCGCTGGCATTGTAGTCACTGGCATCCAAGGGGAAATAGCTTCCGGCATAGGCTTGCAGACAGCCCATCGTGGCAAACGGATTGCTCACCGTGTCGAAACCGGTGAAATCCATTTCCACTTCTTCGATAGTGGCGTCCGTGGGGATCGTGGAGATGTCAAAGGAAATGAACCCGCGCACGCCCACCCCTGAGTTGGCGCCCGCATGAGCTCCCACGGCGACCGTGCCGTTGGCATCCACCTGTCCCACGCTGCCGGCGCTCAAGGTGTGGGCGCCTTCACCGCCGCTGGACCCATCGGTGGTTACTTCGATCTGCACATAAAAGGAGCCAAAGGTCTGGTTGGTGGCGTTGCGTAAAGCCCAGTAACCCGTATATTCGCCTAATTCATGGGGGGCTTTTAGGGTAACGGAAATGTCTGCGGTGGTTCCCGGAGCGATCGAGTCGGTGAGTGCCTGGGAGGCAGGGCCGCCCATGGCATTGCCGCTCACAAATACCACTGCATAGCTTGTGCTCCAGGTGCAGGTGCCGGCATTGCGCAACCGCCAGGTCTTGCAGCTCAATTCGTTTCGGATGTCTCCATCTGGGATGGTGACATCCGAAACGAATTGAGCTGCATCGCAGCCGCCGGTGCCGCCTCCGCCCCCGCCGCTGCTGGTAGCTGTGGCTGCTGGCGTGTTGGTCACCGCTGGGGTATTGGTGGCTTCCAGGGTGGCGGTGGGTACGGGCGTGTTGGTGGCGCTGGGGGTTAGCAAGGCGCTTTGGGTCAGGTTGGCGCTCACCGTTTGCGCTGCAGCGGTTTGCACCTGTTCCGCCGATTGTCCGCCACCCGGTAAGTTGCAGGCGCTCATTAACAAAGCCGCCGCGGCTAATAAGATCAAACTACCCTTCTTCATTTTGTGGCTCCTAACATTGATTTGCGCGATTCTAGCACGGTACCTTTTTAACTGATAGCATCCCCCATTAGTTTTCGGTGAGCAGTGTGACCACCTTGTCCATTAAGAAGTTGAGTTCAAAGGGCTTGTGGATATACTCCCGGGCTCCCGCCCTCAGGCTGTTTTCGATTTCGACCGGGTTGTCGTGGGAAGACATGATCACCACCGGGGTGTTGGCAAAAGCCTGGCGGGCTTTCAACTTTTTGCACACCTCGGAGCCGCTGAGATGCGGCAATTCCAGGTCCAGGATGATCAGGTCGGGCAGGGCAACATTGGCTTGCTGGTAAGCCTGTTCGCCGTCGGCGGCAGCCACAACTTCGAATCCGGCCAGGCGTAGGGTCAGCGCGATCATTTCACGCAGGTCCGCTTGGTCTTCGGCAATAAGTATTTTTGGCATGCACATCCTGGTTCCGGCTGAATGGAGGTTAAAACGAGGACTGGCCTTAAGTGTTCTCTAGTGTATTAGTACCAGTTAGGCCGCGTCCTAAGATATCCCCCGTTTGTCATAATCCGACCGGTTTCAGCCTTCTAACTCTGCAAGGATGCTGTCCAGTAATTCCAACAGAATGGTTTTTACGCTTTCCTTATCCGTGGAAACACAGGGAAGGATCTTGATACCTTCTTCCAAATGCAAGGCGACATGCATGTCTTCCAGATCCCAGGCGTCCTTGAGGTCTTGCTTGCTGGCTGCCACCACATAGGGGGTAGGCGAAAAGGCGCGGAACGCCTCCAGGATGCTGCGCGCTTCGCGGAAGGTCTCCGGCCTGGTGCTGTCCACCATCACAATGAACCCCAGCATGCCTTCGGAGAGGATCTCCCACATGAAGTCGAACCGTTTTTGCCCCGGGGTGCCGAACAGATAGAGCACCAGGCTCTCGTCCACTGTGATCCGGCCGAAGTCCATGGCCACCGTGGTAGTCTCCTTGACGCGCTCCTGCGGGCTGCTGATCTTGCGCTCGGTGGAGACGACATCAATCTCGCTCACGGTTTGGATGAACTCTGTTTTGCCTGCGTTGAAAGGGCCGGTGACGACCATTTTGACGGTGAGCATATGCCTCGTTCCTAGATAGAGCGAATCCGGTCCATCAAGCGGGTGATCAGGTTTTTCTGTTCCTTTTTATCCACGCCGGGGAAGGCGGCCTGCAACCCATCTAATTGGCTTGGGGCTCCTGCCGGGCGTACCAGCCGCACCAACCCGGCCTGCAGCAGGCCGTAGACAATGCGGCGGATCTCCAGGTCGTTCATCTTGCTGGCTTTGGCGATCTGGCGGATGCTGTTCTTGGGATTGATGTAGGACACCACACGCCATTCTTCCACATTGAGGTTGACTTTTTTCAGGTTAACCCCGGGGCGGTCGGTGA